>CAYJPZ010000091.1:0-15541 GCA_964372185.1 uncultured candidatus Brocadiaceae bacterium | reverse complement strand
TCTACACCCTCGTGCGTATTGAAAAGTCGCCGAAGGCCCAATTTAATTCCTCAACGAAATCTGTGGTTTCAGACTTTGTGACGACGTCACGCCGGTTTTTTACTTAGGGAAAGACGGTATCTGCTATGCATATAACGGAAGGAATATTACCTGTTCAATGGGTTGCTACCTGGTTTGCCGTCTCTGCGCCATTTGTGGGTGTTGGCGTCTATCAGGTAAAGCGAAAGAAAAAGGCTATGCCAGGCTATTTGCCGTTGGCGGGGATGTTGGGGGCGGCGGTATTTGTGTTTTCCTGTTTTCCTGTTCCCGTTATTGCCTTAAACGGCATGGCCACCTCCCATCCTTGCGGCACCGGGATGAGCGCCGTACTGCTCGGCCCATTCGTTAGCGTGCTGGTGGCGGCTATTGCCTTGCTGATCCAGGCGCTGTTCCTTGCGCACGGCGGTTTGACCACCCTGGGCGGCAACGTGTTTTCGATGGGCATTCTCGGCTCATTCTCCGGCTACTTCGCATTCAAGTTGGCCCAGCGGTCGCGGATGTCGCTATTTTGGTGTGGATTCCTTGCAGGGGTTGTTTCCGATCTGTTCACCTATTTGGGGACGTCCATAGAGTTAGGGTTGTTGGTGATTAATACGGGCGGGTCATTCTTCAAGGCGACGGCAGAGATTTTTGGTATGTTTATGCTGACGTCACAAGGGGTTTTGTGTATTGTAGAAGGCGTTGTGGTGGGATTTGTGATGGTCTTTATCCATAAACGAAGACCGGCTATTTTGTTGGACCTTAAGGTGATAAAAGGGGACACATCTGTGTAGGGTGGGCATTGCCCACCATCTCCGTCCGGTACCAAAGGTCTCTATTTCATAACCTCTGAAACATTCAAGCACAGGCAAGATACCTGCGCCACCAAGGATGTGGATGTATTAATTTAATGAAATACTATGAAAAAATGAAGCGAGGTCTTTGTCTGCGGCTGCGATGCCTTGCAATCGTTGTAGTATTGCCGGCGTTGTTTACTGCCGTATCGCTTGCTGCGTCGCCTGTTGAAAAAAAGGACGCGCCTGCCGCGCAAACGAGCGAAGAAGGGGCATGGACGGGTATCGACGTAAGCATCGTCGGGAAATATGCGGAAAAGTATGGCCGCCCGCCGCGCGATCCGTATATCAACACCGACAAGGGCGACCTGCTTCTCTTTGTGTTTACCCTCGCAGGGGTTGTCGGCGGATTTATTATCGGGTTTAATGCACGCAAGCTTTTTTACGAAAAATAAATGGAATTTTTACACCACGCATTTTCTGACGTTTACGCCCGCAAGGATAATTGGTTAACCAGGATCGACGTGCGGATAAAACTGCTGCACCTTGTTTTTTTGCTAACCATCAACTTGATGGCAAAGAATTACTTCATCCCGCTGGGACTCCTTTCATTATCCTTCATCCTGCTTTCTACTATTAGGGTGCCGCCCGCCACCATCCTCCGGGCTTTGTCCCTGCCTTTGTTGCTGGCCGTTTTCATCCTGATGATCAGAAGCCTGCATGAGGGGGAAAAGGAATGGGCGTCCATTTTTATTATGGGACACAAAATTGCCATAAAGGAAGAAGGGCTGTGGAATGGGGCGTATGCCTGCTGTAAGGTGATGGGCGGCGTTTCGTTGGTAATCCTCTTTTCTTTAACCACAACGATAAGCCGCATGTGCGCAGGGTTGCGGTATTTTTGTGTGTCCAGCACGATTGTTGAACTGCTGAGCTTTATGTATCGCTATATTTTTCTGTTTTTGGATGAGGTGGCGGCTATGTGGACTGCCCAAAAATCACGGCTGGGACACGCCTCCTGGAAAAAAATGCTGCAATCACTGGGCACGCTGGGCGGGATGCTTATCATTCGCACCTTTGCAAGGTCTGAACGTACGTACGAGGCCATGCGCGTGCGGGGCTACGAAGGCGGTGTGATAGCGACGGCATCCCTCCCCCCGTTACGCACGAAGGGATGCTTTATCGGACTGGGCATGGTTTTCGTCTTTGTTGTCCTTGTTTATTCAGGAAGTATACAGGTATGGTGATATTGCAACTGAAAAATCTCAGATATCAGTATCATGATGGCACGTGCGCCCTGCAGGGGGTGTCTCTGGACATTTCCAAGGGTGAATTTCTTGCCATACTCGGACAAAACGGGTCAGGTAAAACAACCCTGTTAAAACACCTTAACGGCTTATTAAAACCGGCGGCGGGCGAAGTGGTATTAGGGCAAAGGCCCCTGCATAAATATCCTGAACGAGAGGTGTTTCAAAAGGTCGGCATGGTGTTTCAGGACCCGAATGATCAGTTATTTGCCCCATCGGTATGGGACGACGTGGCCTTTGGGCCTACGAATCTGGGTCTGCCGAAGGACGAGGTTGCGCAAAGGGTGGAAGAGGCTTTGTCTTTGGTGGAAATGCGGCCGTATACGGACAAGGCGGTGGATGCCTTAAGTTTTGGGCAAAAGAAACGGGTCTGTATTGCAGGGGTGCTGGCTATGAAACCTGACGTGCTGGTTTTGGACGAGCCTACCTGCGGCCTGGACCCTGCCGGTGTGACCGCTATTATGACGTTGCTCAAAGACCTGAATAAGCGGCGTGGTATTACGGTGATCATGGCAACGAATGCCGTAGATTTAGCGCCGGTTTATATGGATCGGCTGGCGATTATGTATCAGGGGAGCGTCCTCCGGGTTGGCGCACCGGAAGAGGTGTTTTCCCATAGTGACGAAATAAACCACGCCTGCCTGGAGCTTCCCCAGATTGCCCAATTAATGCAGGCATTGAGGGACAACGACCATCTTCCCATGGAGAGACTCCCGCTTACCATTGCAGAGGCAAGAAGGTTTTTAGCGCAACAATTACCGGGCAGACATTTAACGATTGGTACGGAGGAGCCTGGTAGGGTGGGCATTGCCCACCGAAAAACAAGCAACGTAGACGGGTAAGCGATATTCTGGTGGGCAATGCCCACCCTACTAACTGTTACAATTTTCTAAGAGATCACGTTATGTTTAAAGGTCACGGCGGCAACATAAAGGCTATTCGTAATGACGGAAGCAGTATCATCGATTTCAGCGCAAACATCAATCCCCTCGGCTATCCCGCAGAGGTTCGAAAGGTCCTATGGGAAAATTTTGATGAAATAAAGCATTACCCTGATATTGATTGCTCGGCTTTAAGAATCGGCATTGCTCAGAAGATCGGCCATACGGAACATGAAATCCTGGTGGGAAATGGCTCAACCGAGTTGTTTTATTTGATTCCGCGTGTAAGCAAACCGGCAAAGGGCGTGGTTTTCCAGCCCACTTTCAACGAATTTGCCGAGGCGCTGAGATGCAGCGGCGCCGGGGTGATAAATTGCGTGCTAAAGGCAGAAGAGGGTTTCCGCTTTCAGTATCATAGCACCCTTTTTGAAGACGACACGGTGGAAATGGCCTTTCTCTGTAATCCCAACAACCCAACGGGGCACTTGGTGAAAAAGACCGTTATTTTGGATATGGTAAAACGGCATCCCCGGATAACCTTTGTGATAGACGAGGCGTTCATTGATTTTGTCGATACACCGGAAAGGTATAGTGTCGTTCACGAGGCGAGCGTCTTGCAGAACCTGGTGGTTGTCAGATCTCTTACCAAATTTTACGGCTTTCCCGGCCTAAGGATCGGTTACCTGGTTACGCATGGAGACCGTGTTGAAAAGATGATGGCGCTGAAGGAACCCTGGACGGTAAACACCCTGGCGCAATTGGCTGCCCTGGCCGCCCTGACAGACGTTGAATTTGTTTCCAGGACGAGGGCTTTTGTGTTTGAGGAGCAGGTATTCTTGTTTAACGAGCTATCTCAAATCAGCGGCATTTCTCCGTACCGGCCAACGGCCAATTACCTCTTCATCAAAATCACCGGGGGAAAAACGACTGCTCCCGCCCTGCGCAAACAGTTGTTGGAGTACGGTATCGCCATACGTGATTGCTCCAATTTTGTCGGGCTTGACGACACCTATTTCCGTGTGGCAGTAAGAACAAGGGAAGAGAACACGAGGCTGATTGGCGCGCTAAAGGACGCCGTTCGTTAATGGCGCCAACAGTAGGGTGGGCATCGCCCACCTTCATTTTGCATGGATGGTATATTGCAAAATCAATTGTAACCTGCTATCCTTAGGGAAAATTAACGGTTAAATTTGACCTGTTTTGATGGCAGAGAAAGGTTGTTGCGGAAAACATGCGCGTTAAAAAATCAGCCGGCAAGACAGACCTGCTCCTCATAAACGCCTCCAATTTTCACTATGAGCCCTTTTATCCTTATGCCTTTGTCATGCTCAGCGCGCGCGCCAGACAACAGGGCATCACGGTCAAACGGCTCGATTTGTCAAACATCCCCGAAGACAGGATCGGCGCATGGCTTGACATTTACCTAAACAGATACCAGCCACGGATGATTGGTTTTACCCTGCGTCAGACGGATTCATATTCACTCCCGGATTACATGAATGACACGTATGAAAAGTACCATCCCCTGGAAATGCTCGATTTTACCCTGAAAAAGGTCAAACAACTCACCGACGTTCCCATGTCCGTGGGCGGATTCGGATTTTCCCTGCACGCGAAAGAGATTCTGGGGTATCTTGACATGGATTTTGGCATCTGCGGATGCGGCGACCCGTTGCTTGAAAACTTTGAGGATTTAGTCCGGAGGCGCAACCTGTCCGGGGTTCCGAATCTTGTCTACCGAAAAGACGGACAGTATGTTGAAAACAACCGTGTGCATTATCCGCCCTTCGAAGGACGGGAGTACGATGATGAGATGATTGATGAAATCATACACCACTACGGAAGGATCATTGCGTACGGCAGGGCGTATCTGACATTGTACAGCCAGGGTTCCCCCATCTCTTTCGGTTTTGATTCCCGTCACAACAGGATATTCAACTTCCTGTCGCAGACACCCACGATCCCCATAGAGGTGGCAAGGGGGTGCCCCTTCAGTTGCTATTTCTGTTCGGAACCTTTGGTGAAAGGCCGCACCGTCAGATACAGGGACCTGGATATTATTGAGGATGAGGTGAAGTTCTGTCTGTCAAAAGATTTACGCAGCTTCTGGTTCGTATGCTCCGAGATCAACCTGGGTTCAACCGATTTCTCCCTCAGTCTTGCGGAGCGGATGATAAAGCTGAATGAAAGGCTGGGCAGCAATCGCTTTATCTGGAAGTCATATCAGCTCCCGCGCTGGTTTTCCAGAAAAGACCTGGACGTGCTTTACCGCTCCGGGTTTGAAACGGCCTGGAATGACGTGGTATCACTGGATGACGCTCAGTTGAAAAAAACACGGGTACCTTACCATTCAAAGCACGCGGTGAAATTTATCAATGATGATTTTGCCGTAAGAAAAAATCGTGGAAAACTCCCCCCCTTGCTGTTTTCCGTTTTTTTGGGTGACGTGTCTCTGACCCCGGCGTCGCTGTCCACCACCCTGAAAACTTTTCACAGCCAAAAGCTCATGGATAAATGCAGTGGCGCGGTCTGCATTTACGGCACACGGATTTTCGACTCCGCAGCCAATGGTATCGACTTGAGTAAGGTGGTTAGCTTTACCTCTTCCGGCGCGACAAAGGCGAGGCTTATCCATCCCTCTTTTCATGTGCCTGCCGGCCTGCACCGTGACTTTGAGAGTTTAAACGCCATTATTGGTTTTTTCGATTATATCTGCGGCACACTCCTGTCGGAAAATCATCTGAGAGAAAAGGACTGGCCCTGGTTTCTTGCCAGAAACTGCTCCCCCCGCCTGTTGAAAAAAATGCTGCTGGGGAAACCTCACCACCCGCACGACAAAACATTTTTAAGTCCCGCAACCGGCGCCATACCAAAAGACGCCCTAAACACCTTTCATGGTATCGTAGAACGGCCTTCGGCTGATAATCTGCAGGACGTTTTTTATCCATCAGCGAAGGACAAACGTTTTTACAGCACGGTTGCACACCTGCTGATCAGGAGTATCTATGCCCGGTATTTTAAGCAATTTAAGCCAATTCTACAGTTCCTGGGCATTTCTCCGGACGTTGATGGGGAAGTGAATATTTCAGCATATAACTTGCTGGAAATTCTGTACGGCCGGTTTAGCAGCACAAAGGAGCTTACCGTCGCCGTTATCAGGCGGTTCAAGTTAAAGAAGGGGTCACCGGAACTGTTGCTGCTCCGCTACCTGCTTTACCAATTCAACGTGCAGATGAGCGCAAAACACAAGAAGTGGTTGTTTCATCATTTGTGCGCTAAAGATGAGGTGGCGCGATAGGCAGATTGCCTTGTGCCGCAACGTTCGTTTTCCCCTTGACTTTTATGATGTTTTTCATGTATATATAGCAAAACATTATGGTTTCCAAAAAACCCGGGTTGAATCCACCATTTGGGGATGGTTTACCTATCGGATACCGGATGTGACGGGCTATACTAAGCCATACTGCCGTTCCAAAAGGTGATTATAGGATCAGATATATCAGCATCATAAAATAGCCGGACAATCCTAACTTTTGCATTTTAAGAGGTGTCGCATGATGATTACCGTATATTGGGTCATATTCAGCCTGCTGATAGGCCTTTTAGGCGCTAATAAAAAAATGGGGTTTTGGGGGCTTTTTTTTTGTTCACTGTTCTTGACCCCATTTATCGGCATAATCATACTTCTTACCTCAGCCAGGAAACAATCACATTATCATAGTTAAATTCAAGCCCATTATCTTGACTACAAAAAACCAAGCACTATTCCTAAACAACTGAAACGTGATTTCTATGCACTAAGTGGCCTCTTTTGCGTAGCCGATACACATTTTCTATTTTTGAAACAAGAGCAAGCAAAGATTTAAACAGGTCTTTACCAAGGTCATTACCGTATAACTTTTAAGTGATATTATCTTTAACGCGTATGCCGTATTCCAAGCCGATCTTTGCACGGACACACGTCTTATGCACGTTTAATAACCGGCCTCAAAGAGTAAATCTGATTTGTCTTCCTTTTAGCGGAGCATCTGTCTATTCTTACCGAAATCTCACAAAGCACGTGGCAGACTTCATTAACATCATCCCTCTGGAACTGCCGGGAAGAGGAAAGAGGATTTCAGAACCGCTGTTATCGGATATTCAAAGCATGACCGACGACCTCTTTCTTCAAATAAAAACGTCGATCATGTCGCCCTACGCATTCTACGGCCATAGTTTGGGGGCTTTACTGGGGTATTTACTGGTAAAGCGCATCCTGGATGAAAAATTACCGCCGCCTCTCCATCTCTTTTTCAGCGGGCGGGCCGGGCCTTCCGTACCAGACAAGGATAAAGATATTTACGCCCTTCCGAAAAAAGAGTTTATACAAAAGCTGAAAGAATACGACGGCTCCCCCCAGGAAATCCTCAATGACGACAGTATTATGGGTTTTTTTGAACCCATACTAAGGGCCGATTTTAAGGCAATTGCATGGTACGAGTATGAAATAAGCGCCCCCTTTGAGATTCCTATTACCGTCATGATTGGGGACAAGGAAAATACCACGTATGAAGATGCCTTGAAATGGCAGGATGAAACCTCAGGAGGCATTTCCGTACGGCAATTCCCCGGCGGACACTTTTTTATCTTTCAGCATTTTCCGGAAATAGGCAAGATCATTACCCACACCCTTCAAAATAAACCAGAGATTACCGGTGATTGAAATATGGTATACCCATTTCCACGCGCCTTTCACGGATGAGGCGTGGAACGCGTGTTTACAAAAAATGCCCGAAGCCATGCAAAGGCAGACGCTACGGTTTGTAAGGTGGCAGGATAGACATGCAAACCTGCTGGGGAAAACACTGCTACGGGAATGCCTCATGAAGCACGGCTATTCCCCCGATTGTTTGGAAAAAATTTCCTACACCGAATACAACAGGCCATTTATTAAAGGCGCTATAGATTTCAACATCTCACATTCCGGTAATTACGTTGTGTGCGCAATTAATACGGCTGGAAGGGTAGGGGTGGACGTCGAGAGAATGAAACTGCTTCACATTGAGGAGTTTAAAGGGTGTATGACGGATGAAGAATGGAGGGCAATACAAGGGTCTCCCGACCATTTGGAGAAATTTTACGACCTGTGGACGTTGAAAGAAAGTGTGGTAAAAGGAGACGGCAGGGGCATGTCCTTGCCGCTGCCGGACGTTCGGGTTGAAGGAGAAGTCGCCCGTGTCGGTAATGTATGCTGGTATGCCCAAAAAATAAACCTTGATCCCCGCTACAGTTGCCACATAGCCGCCAACCAGGAAATCCCTTCCCTGCATTTGCACAAATATGATGATGCCGGGTTTCATCCGTAAAGGACTATTTACCCTTGATTTTTTACATGAGTTTTGCTACTGTATCCCTGTGTCTTTACACAGGGAAACCTTCCTTTGCCTGTTACTGAGGCGCGTGCCGCCTTGGTAGCGTGAAACCCTTTCACAGGACAAATTCTTTTTCTAACCAATGAATCTATTCGATTTCTATAAAAGGGAAAGCACCGCGTCCGGGGTTAATATCCTTGTTATGGCCAGTATTTCCGGGATATCGAATGGCGCCCTGCTTGCAATTATTACCCTTGCTGCAAAAACCGCTTCCCAGGCCGGCGCTGGAATTCAAATCAGATATTTTATCCTCTTTGTTATTTCCTTATTATTATTTATTTCAGGAAAAAGATATGCCCTCAAACAGGCGATTATTGTCAGCGAAACCCTTATTAAAAAAGTCCGGTTGAGGATTTCGAATAAAATACGCCAATCAGAGCTTATCTTTTTTGAGAATCTTGATAAATCCTACGTCTACACGAGAATCACCCAGGACACCAATTTTATATCACAATCGGCCCTCATTATTATCAACGCCTGCCAATCTGCCATTATACTGGTGTTTTGTTTGATATATATCGGCTGGTTATCAAAACTGGCGCTCGTTATTACCGTTGGCGCCATCGCTGCCGCCACCCTGATTTATTTTATTTACCGGAGAGAGGTAATAAAACTCCTGAAAGTGACCACGGAGAAGGAAACGGAATTATTTGATTCCTTAAGTCACGTCATTAACGGCTTTAAAGAATTAAAAGTAAACTGGAGAAAAAGCAACGATGCGTTTTTCCATTTTCGTGAGATATCCGACACCACGGAAGAAATAAAGGTGAAGACGGGATTTTCCTTCGTCACTGATTTTGTCTTTTCGCAGACCTTTTTTTATGTGTTAATCGCTACCCTCGTTTTTTTATTGCCTTCGCTGACGAGCGTCTATTCCGAGGTGGTTGTAAAGCTGGTAATGGCCGTATTGTTCATTGTTGCGCCTTTAGAGATGGTAATAGGGGCAATACCCTCTTTTGCCAAGGCCAGTGTTGCGGTGGACAACTTGTATAAGCTGGAAGAAAAAATAGATGCGTTTGGGGGTGTTATCCCTGAAGCGGAACGCATGCCGCCCGCGCCCATTGTTTCCTTTCAGGAAATCCGGCTGGACAAGGCAACGTTCAGTTACCTGGGCAAGGAAGACCGGGTGTTATTTTACCTCGGACCCATTGACCTTTCCATTAAGCGAGGGGAGACAGTGTTCCTTGTGGGCGGAAATGGATGTGGGAAATCCACGTTGCTTAAATTGCTGACCGGCCTCTATTACCCTTTATCCGGTGTCCTCCGTTTAGATGGAGAGGTGCTGAGCAAGCCGACATATATACCCTACAGAGAGTTATTTTCTATCATCTTCACTGATTTCCACCTCTTTGATAAGTTGTATGGTTTAGGAGAGGTAGACAGTAAGAAGGTTAATGACCTCATAAAACTTATGCGGCTTGACGATAAAACGCAATATCTGGACGGAAAATTCACCAACACCAATTTATCCACCGGCCAAAGGAAAAGGCTCGCCTTGATTACCGCCTTTCTGGATGACAAGCCGATATACGTGTTTGACGAGGTGGCTGCGGACCAGGACCCCCAGTTCAGGGCATATTTCTATCATGAGTTACTTATGGATTTGAAAAAACAGGGGAAGACCGTTATCGCGGCAACCCACGACGACAAATATTTTCACGTTGCGGACAGGGTATTGAAGATGGAATATGGACAGATACAAAATGTGTGATGACAATTCCCGTTTCGCGAGACAGCCTTGAGTAGTTACAAAATTTTAGAGTAATTGTCTATGAGAAATATCTTCAAAGGCATCAAAAACAAGATTGGCCGTGTATGGTATGAGGGCCGGATCTGGATAATATTTTCGTTGCTTGGATTGGTTTTTCTTCTTGTCTTTCTTTCACCACGGATAATTTATACCATCGGCCCCGGGCAAGCGGGCGTTTTGTGGCTGCGGTTTTTTGGGGGGACGGTGGTAGACAGGGTGGTTCCCGAAGGCACCCGGTTTATTTTCCCATGGGACAAATTGTACATATACGACGTGAAGGTGCAGGAGGTCAGACACGAAATAGACGTGCTGTCCCAAAATGGGTTAACGTTCCACATCTTCCTGTCCGTCCGTTTCCGTCCTGAATATGATTTTCTAGGCATGTTGCATCAGCGTGTTGGGCCGGATTACGTCAGGAAGGTTGTAATACCACAGGTTGAGTCGGTAATGCGCACCACCATCGGAAATTTTTTGCCGGAAGAGGTGTATACAACCCAAGGGGCGGTAATTCAAAAATATCTCCTGGAAGCAACGGCGCAAGTCAGCGCAAAATATATTATTATCGACGAGATTATTATCCGGCAAATAGGCTTACCCACCGAAATCAAAAAGGCCATTGAGGAAAAACTTATAGAACAACAAAGGGCGCAGGCATATAAATATATCATAGAAAGAGAACGGCAAGAGAGGTTAAGGAAAAAGATCGAGGCAGAGGGAATCAGCGCATATCAGAAAATCGTTTCCAGAACCCTTACCGACAGGTTGCTGGCATGGAGAGGGGTAGAAGCAACCCTGAAACTTGCGGAGTCTCATAATACAAAGGTAGTTGTTATCGGCAGAGGAAAGGATGGATTGCCCATAATACTGGACTTAAAAGATGGGGGTGTACCAGGCATTCAGCAGAACAATCAAAAAATAACGGGAAAAGATGAAGAGTCGTCCGCGTTACCCGTTACAGGACAAAATGGAAAAACAATGCCTGATGCAAGGCCGCATGATAAAACGAGACCGGCCTTATCGTTGCTGAAAGAACAAACCGTTTCCACGCCAAACACGAAAGACTCAGAGCCGGTCAATATACTCGCGGCGCCGCAGACGTATGAACACAAACAGGAATAGTGTCTAAGACCGGAGAGATATCCATGACGAGCAGGCTACTCATAATAATAGTTCTTTTCTTTATCCCCGCTTGTTCAAAAACAGACAAGGACAGGATCGCCACCGCAGAGAAAGGCGTGGGTGATATTGTCGTCGGAGCTGTATTTCCCAAAAACAGCGTATATCATTTTCTAGAAGGATTTGAGTTGGCTATTGAAGATTTGAACAGGAAGGGCGGAGTCCTGGGGAGAAAAGTAAGGGCAATTGTTAAAGATGATGAATATTTGATTCAAAAGGGCAAGGAGATTGCCCGTGAGTTTGTAAAGAACCCGGAGGTGGTTGCCGTAATCGGGCATAATGATTCCGGCGTTGCCGTCCCTGTATCTCTGATTTATGAAATGAATAAGATCGTATTTATTAATCCTTGTGCGACAACTCCTTCGTTAACAACCCACGGATTCCGATATGTTTTTAGGACCGTGCCTACCGATACTGCCTATGCAGAGAAATTGGCTAAGGTTGCGAAAAAGAAATTTAAGGCCGTGTTAATCGTATCTACAGATGATCTTTATGGGAATACCTTGTCGGATAACTTTTCCACCTTTGCCGCGAATTCAGGGGTTGAAATTGTCGGAAACATTCATTTTCCACCGTTCGAAAAGGATATAAAATCTGAATTTATAAGGAGCGCAAACCTCATAGCGGGGAAAAGATTTACTGATAAATATGACGCCATATTTCTTGCTGCCGAGGAGCAAACCGCAGCCAAAATAATTAAAATAGCCAGAGAATTGAAGATCACCAGCCCATTCTTTGGAGCGGATAACCTTGGTGCGCCATGTCTCAGTGAGATAGCAGGCGACGCCGCAGTTGAAGGAACGATATGCTGCACAATTGCCTTTCAAGGAACCGATGGGTTAACAGCATCTCAGATATCTTTTGCAGAAAGGTTTCATAAAAAGTACCGTATTCCCCCAAATGCCTGGACGGCTCAAGCTTATGATACCATGATGATACTGGCGTATGCCATGGAGGTAGCCGGGTCAACCCTACCCAATAAAGTTGCAGAAACCTTGCATTTTATTCAGGATTGGCAGGGAATTACCGGTGTTTATACCTTTGATGAAAAAGGAGATATATTGGACAAAAATTCAGATATCCTTGTGGTGCGTAACGGTAAATGGGTGTTTGATGCAGAACTTGCAAGGCTTATAGAAAATCCTGAGTAGGATGGTGGGATTTCGCCTCGTTTCGCCTCGTTCCCAAGCTCCAGCTTGGGAACGAGAGAATAAGGCATTTGGCGACATTTTTTACGTTCGCGCGTAGCGTATTGCAATACGCCCCTACAACGGCATTGGAATGCCGATACCTTTTTGATTATTTTTTTAGTTGCATTTTTATACAACAAAGTGTTAGCATGACAAAATATCTCTTCAAGCAACAATGGTATGAAAAACAAATAAACTATGATAGGGTAATAATAGAGAAGTTTGCGTGTTATTTTTATAACAAATATGAATGAGAAAGGGGTGGAAAATGACGGCAAAAGAAATAATAGTAAATGAAAAAATAGACGAGGGAAATAGAAGGATAAGGAATTATGTAATGTATTCTGCAGGCGCTGGTTTTGTTCCCGTCCCGCTGTTAGATATGGCAATAATAACCGGACTTCAGTTGAAGATGATATCTTCTCTTTCCAGCCTGTTTGAGGTGAAATTTTCTAAAGGCATCAGTAAAAATATCATAGGCTCTCTTGTTGGAGGAGTTTTGCCCGTATCGCTCGCGCCAACGTTGGGAAGCTTATTTAAAATAATTCCTGTTGTGGGGCAAACGATTGGCGCGGTAACCATGCCCATTACCTCGGGTGCCGTTACATACGCGGTTGGAAAGGTGTTTTTACAACATTTTGCTTCGGGCGGCACTTTTTTGGATTTCGACCCGGAGAAGGTACGCGCGTATTTTGCCGAACAATTCAAAGAAGGGCAAAAAGTTACCGCTGATGTAGCTGGAACCGGCGCCGGAAAAGCAAAAAACGCTTGAAAACGTAGTGACAGATTACCCGTTCTCTTGACCGCCGGATGGTGTGATCTTTATAGTTGAGTATGTCCCTCCAGATTATTGAAGCAGGAAACTAACGGTAAGGCAGCAGGCGATACTTCTATCGGTCACTGCCTACCGTGTTTCCTCTGATTTCCTTCCTTTAAATGCCTCCTGCCTGAGAATGGGAAGACTCATAGGGTCGTTCATGATGTGGGGGGTTATATAAATAGCCACTTCATTTTTGTGCGTCGATTTTGCTATGTTGGCAAAAAGGGCTTTCAGCACAGGAATGTTCCGAAGGAACGGCACCCCCGCATTTTGGTATACCTGCCTGTTTAGCACCAACCCCCCGATAATAATTGTCTCGCCGCTGTTTACCTGCATAACCGTTGTTGCCGCGTTCTTATCAACTTGAATAGCAACGTTGGCGCGCGACTGCCTGGACTGAGAGTCCTCCACGTATACATTCATGCGGATGTTGTCATCGGGGAGCAACGTTGGGGTTATTTTCATAATTACCCCGGAACTGATCGCCATGGGCGCCACAATTGTTGCGCCTGCGGTTGCCGTTTCCGTAATCACGTATTCATCAGTTGATATGTTTATCGTTGCATCTTTACCGCTCAACGTGGCAATGTAGGGGCGGGAAAGGAGGAATGCCTTCTCTTCACTGATTAAAATATCGAGCAGTGCGGTAAATTGTGTGGGGTTATTCGCACCTGAAGTGCGGGTGAAGCTTAAGTTTTGCGTGGCAAAGGAGCCAAAATTGAGATTGGCTCCGCTGAATTCATTTGAAGCGGCATTGACGACGTTTGCATCCAGTTTATCCAATTCGTTAGAATCGAACTCTACAATAATTACCTCCATCATAATGTGCTTTACTTCACGGTCTGCTTTTGTCAGGAGTTGGGACGTCTTTAACACGGCATCCTTCGTTCCGGTAAGATAAATAGTGTTCGTGTTAGGTACCGTTCCGAAATTCAGGCTTGGATTGCCTCCCGTTTGAGGACTCACCGGATACAAGCCCTTTACAAGCTTGGAGACGGTGTCCATGTCCAGGTTTTCAAAAGTAACCGACTCTTGTACAATAGCAGTCGATGGAACATCCACATCCGTCAAACTGCCGCCGATAACGACGATTCCGTTTTGCAGCTTTGCCGATAAGAGGCTGGGCGCAAGGATTATATTTAAGGCGTCGATTAAGGGCTGTTTATCAAAACGGGCGGAAACGTAGCCGTTGAGAGCGACGTCATTCAAAAAATAAGGCAACTTGGTCTCTTCAAGAATTTGACGGATAACTTCATCCACCGGCGCCTTGTCAAGAGACGCGCTTACGGTGTAACCATTTTGAGGCTTTTTCCCATCATCCTTTGCCTCTCCCTCTCCCGCTAAAACCTTTTCGACACTTAATAGCTTAATACGTGTCAAACGCCTTGCTTCCAACTCCTCTTTCATTTTGGCATTGTGAGACTTGTATGCATTAACCAGTGAATCGAGCTCTTCGTCTCTTCCCTTCGTATAGGAAGGCGGGTCAAAGGCGCACCCAATAATGCCAACAGACAAAAGAACAGCCGTAAACAAAAGACCGCATGGTTTCATATTGTGTCTCTCAATTCGTGTAAAAGTTGATGGTTACAAAGGGTCGAAGCGACACGGCAAAGGTATGCATGATTTGGTTTGAAATAGTATATCATAATGCCCCGATAGGGGCAATACAATCGTAGCCCGCTGCGCAAGCAGTGGGAAATCATTGTTAGTGTATTTTGAAGCCCCGTAGGGACGATACAATTACTTGGGAACGAGAGAAACCCCTGCCGCCACACAAAATGCATGTTCATCGTCAATATCCTTTCCCTTTGCGTCTTTGCGGTGAACTGTTTTTCATGACTGCTTGAAATTACCACCCATGATGGCCTTCAAATTCCTTGCAATGATGAGAAGCGGATCTATAAAGAAAATATCGTTAATGCCCTGTATAAGGTGGACGGCAAGAAGGGGAAGAAGCAGATAGTCATTGGACTCTTATGTGATGAGGCGGGAGAGGCGGTATCGGCGGAGGTGTTTTCCGGTAACACCCAAGACACCCAAACATTCATGCCACAGGTAAGAAAAGTTGCGAAGCGGTTTGGCTGCAAAGAGGTAACACTGGTAGGTGATCGGGGTATGATAAAAACGTTGCAAATCGAGCAATTGCCGGAGGCGTTACCAAAGAGAGACATACGTGTAGTCACAAGAAAAAAACTAC
>CAYJPZ010000090.1:0-15942 GCA_964372185.1 uncultured candidatus Brocadiaceae bacterium | reverse complement strand
GGCTGAATTTTCCTGTATTTACCGGTTCAGGCATCGAAAACCTGATTTGTTTAGCTATAATGACAGCCCATCATTTACTTTACAAACTAAACGATGTTCATCATTAATCCTCAGCGACCAATATCCTTTTAAATCGTGCTTGAGCGGTTCTGGTTTGCCTATACCTGAAAATGGTTGACGCAAAACGTCCGTTATCAAATCAACAATTCGTTGATAGAGTTTTTTGTCAATGGTAGCCCATTGACAAGATTTCTTCCTTCAACATGGCTGTGGATTTCCCCTTCGGTCCATCACGCATTATTGGAAATGTATCCTTTTAAGACAGATGTTAGTAATGGATTGTTCGGTCTTTAGGATTTCTTCGCCGTTGTTCTATGCTTTTTGGGCAGTAGTGGAATTAAACAACGTAAAACCTTATTCACAGATTCCGTGTCAGGAAAATATGCCCGAATATCTGGTTCCAGAACAACTGCACCCTTTTTCGGCATCACGTCTTTAACAACAGTTGTGCCATCTGCCTTATGAATAGTGATCATATATCCAACTTGCATAGCTTTATAATACTTACCACGTACTCCACCTGTAAAGCTGTATTCGGCACGCATATCGTTGTTCTCCATGTGTACTATTTTAGATATTGCCTTCTTCATAACATTTTCGCTCCGATAGGGTTGCCTGTGCCGATTACCCTGAAACTGCAAACATCAGCAATCAATTTGGCCGCTTTTATCGCTGCCCTGTCGTCGAGGATAACCCTGTCGGCCTTTTCCTCTATTGCAAGTGCAATGGTGCTGACATCTGGCCGCTTAAGGATTTGACAACTTCATTCAGCCTCTCTCTATGCATCCTGTCCATGAGATGAAGCAGGATATCACCAGGCACTTTTTTTACCAAAATCCAATCTCTTACCGCCTCTTTGATGCTTAGAGCATCCTTATAGCCCCTTGATTCACCTTTGATTACGGCCTCTTTATAGACTTCCTCGCTTATCAGAACGGATTGATGGAGGGTCTTCAATACATGCATGAAGGAGAGATGATTTGGAGAGATAGATCAGAGGGGTAGTGTTGCTTACAACCTTCAAGAGAGCTTGCCTATTTGCAAAGGAACATTAAGGGTTTTTGGCAGATCGACCATCTCCCATATCGTATACAGGTTTTCAGATTGTGTAGTCTCCCATAGTAATTTCAATAAAATAGGCATTTGGCAACTATTTTTGGTGTTCTATAAAATGTTTCGGGGTTTGTGTCGCCCCTCCGGGGCTTCAAATGTATTGCAATAGCTTTCCCACAGCTTACGCAGTGGGCTACGGTTGCAGACTGGGTCAAATGAGCATCTTGCGGTTGCATATAGTACTTACTAATTTGCATATTACAATATATTGTATAGCAATCTCTAAAAAACGGTCATTTGACCCAGCCTGTTGTATTGCCCCTAACGGGGCATAGAGCCAAAAGCTTCTGTTTTTCGAAAAACACGGACGAGCGTATTATTGTATCCCCAACCCATTGATAAGATTTCTTCCTTCAACATGGCTAACGTAGGGTTCAAGTTGCAAGCTTGAACCCGCCATGCTTTTAAATAAAATCATCTCAAACAGATATCACTTGACAAACCGTACTTTATCCATTAAAAAAGAGATCAAATAAAAATAAATATTACGGCATAGGATACAAAATTATGTCCAAAGTAATTGACGCTATCTTTGAAAACGGTGTTTTTAAACCCCTTCAGCACGTTGAAATAAAAGACCACGAAAATGGTTTCAATAAAGATAATCCCCTTGGATGATTGGCAAAAACGTTCCAACCTCATTATAGAAAAAATCCATAAAAAAACTTCCCGGTAGTCATTTCAGAATCAATACTTGAAGAACCTGCAGAAGTCCTCAACCGTCCAAGAATAAAATGCAAATATGGAATTTCCGAAAACGACATAAACGAACTGCTTGTGTTAATAGAAGAACGGTCAGAACCTGTTTTACTTTCAAGCGGTATTTCTATTTGCCGTGATAAAGACGACAATTTTATTATTGAAACAGCAATTAAGGGAAAAGCGGCATTCCTTGTAACAAGAGATGATAACATTAAATTTGACAGAGCAGTTTCCACATTTTTATTACAATTTGACGTATCTGTTATTTCCCTGGCAAAATTCTTATCTATCATAAAACCTTGACAATTCCAGCTTCTTTGCTAGAATACCTTATTCTGTTTAGTAATAATTCAGGCTTTTGTAAAACACCCATACACTGCGGGAATTTTTCAAAACACTACATTATTACTCAATTTTTTCAGAATATTTTATTCCCTCAATTATTCAAATATCGACAAAAGGACGACCGTTATGGCAATTAAAGTGGGTATCAATGGCTTTGGTAGAATTGGAAGAAACGTTTTTCGCGCAATTGTCGAACGGGGGGGGATAGACGTTCTGGCGGTTAATGATCTTACCGATGCAAAATCATTAGGTATCCTGCTAAAATACGACACGGTTCACGGTAAATTTGCCGGTACTATAGAGGCGGGAGAGAAATCGTTGCTGGTAAATGGCAAAGAGGTCAAGTTGTTGATGGAAAAGGACCCGTCTAAGCTGCCGTGGAAAGCACTTGGGGTCGACATTGTAATTGAATCAACCGGTATGTTTACGTCAAGGGCAGATTGCGCAAAACATCTGGACGGCGGCGCTAAATACGTTCTTCTTTCGGCGCCGGCCAAAGATAAAATAGACGCCACCATCGTTATCGGTGTAAATACAAAAGAACTCAAACCGGAACACAAAATCGTATCGAATGCCTCGTGCACCACCAATTGCTTGGCACCGATGGCAAAGGTGCTCAACGACAATTTCGGCATTGAAAAGGGGCTGATGACAACCGTTCATGCCTATACAAACGACCAACGCATCAGCGACCTTGTCCACAAGGACTTAAGGCGGGCAAGGGCCGCTGCAATGAATATTATTCCAACCACGACCGGGGCAGCAAAGGCCATTGGGGAGGTAATTCCATCGCTAAAAGGAAAGTTGGATGGCCTGTCCCTGCGGGTGCCTATTGTCAACGGTTCTGTAACTGATTTGGTCGCAATGCTTGCAAAAGACGTTACCGTAGAGACCGTTAACGCGGCCATGAAAAAGGCTGCAAACGGAGAATTGAAAGGCATTTTGGAATACTGCGAAGACCCTATCGTATCTTCCGACATCATCGGAAACACCCACTCAAGCATTTTTGACTCGGCGTTAACGTATGTAATCGATAAACGCATGGTAAAGGTGGTCTCCTGGTATGACAATGAGTGGGGATTCTCCAATCGCATGATAGACCTTATCGAATTAATCGCAAAGCAGTAAGGCGATTACTTGATCTTCAGCAATCAACATACACTGACGTACCATCTATTGTAAAACAATGTCCGTTATTACAAGTACCACGTGAACTGTTTATACTTATGATAAATAATTTCTTTTACTACCACTAAACATAGGGCCTGATTTATGGATAAATTATTCATACAAGACCTCACGGTGCGAAGAAAGCGCGTCTTGGTTCGCACGGATTATAATGTGCCTTTGGATGAGAATGGAAACATTACAGATGACGCCAGGATACGGGCGACCATGCCAACCATTAATTATCTCCTGGATGAAGAAGCAAAGGTAGTAATCGCCTCGCATCTCGGCAGGCCTGATGGTAAGCCAAATGACAAATACAGCCTCAAGCCCGTCGCAAGGCGTCTGCAGCGCTTCCTCGGTGAAAAAGTAAAGGTTGTTATGGCTGATAACTGCGTGGGGACAACCGTGAAAAGGCTTATCGAGGAGATGCGCTATGGAGAAGTCCTCCTATTGGAAAACCTGAGGTTCCATCCCGGTGAGGAAAAGAATGACCCTTCTTTCGCAAAAGAGCTAGCTGGCCTGTGCGATGTGTTTATCCAGGATGCCTTTGGAAACTGCCACAGAAAGCATGCGTCAATGACCGGTATCGATAGTTATGTCCCTTCCGCCGCCGGATTTCTCCTCAAGAAAGAGATAGAATATTTTGAGAAATCCGTGAATAACCCTATGCGTCCGGTAGTGGCGATACTTGGCGGGGCAAAGGTTTCCGACAAAATAAAGATTATCGAAAATCTGGCAAAGAAAATGGACAAAATCCTCATCGGAGGGGCTATGGCGTTTACCTTCCTCAAGGCGCGTGGTTTTGGGGTAGGAAGGTCCCTTGTTGAGGATAGTATGCTTGACGTCGTTGACAATTTGATGAATCTTTCCCGGAAGAACGGTATAAAATTGTATCTGCCCGTCGATTTCGTCATTGCAGACGAGTTTAGTGAACGGGCGCAGACAAAGATCGTACCCTATCAGGAAATCCCGGAAAAGTGGTTTGCCCTTGATATCGGCCCAGCCACGACAAAGCTCTTCGCCGAGGCAATCCAGGACGCCAAGACCATCGTGTGGAACGGCCCTATGGGGGCGTTTGAATTCGACGCCTTTAGCCGTGGCACGTATGCCCTGGTGGATGCGGTAACGAGTTCCCACGCATCGACCATTGTCGGCGGCGGCGATACCGACATGGCATTTCACAAGGCGGGAAAAACGCACGAAGTTTCATTCATCTCTACGGGTGGCGGGGCTTTTCTTAAGTTATTAGAAGGCGGCGAGCTTCCCGGCATTGCATCCCTCTCAAGCAAAAAGACATAACCATGCGACCTGAAATCAAAATCTCGGCGTCCATCCTTGCAGCAAATCCGGTACGGCTTGAAGAGGAAATCAAGAGGATCGAAGGCGCTGCCATTGATTTAATTCATATTGACGTCATGGACGGTCATTTTGTCCCCAACATTACCATGGGGCCATTCATTGTCAAAGGGATAAAAAAGATTACCCGCGTTCCCCTGGATATCCACCTGATGATTTCGCATCCGGAATTTTACGTGAAGGATTTTGTGGATGTGGCTGGAGAGGGAGATTTTATAACGTTTCACATCGAAACGACGAGGATGCCGGAGGCAATCATTTCGTTTATCAAGAGTAAAGGCCTAAAGGCGGGCGTGTCGCTCAATCCGCTGACACCGGTGAAGTCTATAGATCACCTGATTGGGTCTTTGGACATGGCGCTCGTCATGTCCGTCAATCCCGGATTCGAAGGCCAGAAATTTATACCGGACGTGCTGCCAAAGATTGCCGCACTGCGAAATACGTCACAGATTGCTGCAATGCGAAACGCGTCACCGGATAAGCTCGAGATAGAAGTTGACGGCGGGATCAATACCGAAACCATTACCCAGACCGTCCAGAAAGGCGCAAACGTAATCGTTGCGGCAACAGCCATATTCAAGGCCGATGACCCATGCGCAGCAATTAGAACCCTTAGACAAAAGGCAAAAGACGCCACAAAATAATAATAAATTTACGCCGTCCGAGGTGATGGACTGACATAAGTGGAAATTGCGGCAAGCTTGTAATATCGTTAGTTCGGATTGCAATCCGGACCCGCTGGTCGCTGTAATGGGACATAGAGCGTCCTGGTGTTGCATTCCAGCGCTGGAACGTGGGCACGAGCCGATGTAGGGACACGGTGCCCGTGTCCCTTCGTGTGAACACTATATGGTTTTAAGGTTGGCCATGGTATTTATAGTAACCGGTTACCCTCTTTCATTGCGTTCTCCGCGCCCTCTGACTCGAAAATACAGTCAACTGTCTAAAAATTAAACATCTTCATGGTTTCAGGGTATCGTTAATGCGGCTTGATGACTGCGGTAAACAGTCTTTTTCAGAACATTCTTTCGTTTCTTTTATAAAAATAACTTGTTTTTTAACTGAAAATTTATAAACTATCTGTTGTCTTGTTTTAGACGCCGGATAATACTTGGTACCGCTTAATGGTCTTTTTTAGAAAAAAGAAGGATATGCCCAACGGACTATGGGTCCGTTGCGATGGTTGCAAGGGTGTGGTTTACAAAAAAACCGTTGAAGAAAGGATGTTTGTTTGTCCTGACTGCAACCACCACTTCCGAATATTCAGCAAGGACAGGCTCAATCTCCTGCTGGATGAAAATAGTTTCGAAGAGATGTGGGAAAACATGGTGCCGTGCGACCCGCTGCATTTTAAGGATCGCATCACCTACCCGGAAAGAGTTGCGGCAGAACAGAAAAAAACGGGACTTAAGGAAGCCGCCATCGTCGGGCAAGGGAAGATAGAAGGCAAGCCGGTGATGGTGGGAATAACGGACCCGACATTTATCATGGGAAGCATGGGGGCCGTTGTGGGAGAGAAATTTGCCCGTATCGCCGAAAAAGCCACAGAATTTCGGTTGCCTTTGATCATCATCTCAGGTTCGGGCGGAGGTGCGCGCATGCAGGAAGGGGTCTTTTCCCTCATGCAAATGGCAAAGACCAGCGCAGCCATCGGTCGCCATAAGGACGCGGGTTGTTTGTACATATCCGTGCTTACCGACCCATCTCTCGGCGGTGTGATGGCAAGCTTTGCGTCATTGGCAGACGTCACGATAGCCGAACCCAGGGCATTGATCGGTTTTGCCGGACCGAGGGTTATTCAGGAAACGATAAAACGCTCGCTTCCCAAAGGGTTTCAAACGGCAGAATTCCTGCTGGAGCATGGCTTCCTGGATATGATTGTCCATCGGCAGGACATGAAGAAAGAAATATCACGATTAATTGATTACTTGCAATGTAAAAAATAAGGCAGTTTGCCTTTTAACAGTAGTGCTCCCCTGTAGCTCAATGGTAGAGTAGCCGGCTGTTAACCGGTTGGTTATAGGTTCGAATCCTATCGGGGGAGCCAATTATATGAAAAGCCCTTCGGCATGAAAACTGCCGAAGGGTTTTTTATTTAGGGGGATTAACGCAACCATGCAAAAATTTACCTTTCTTCCTAAAACCGACCCGCCAGCGCTGCTCGGTTTTTTGGCCGCCAAGCTGTCGATATCGGGCAATAAAGCCAAGCGTCTGCTCGACAAACGGCTCGTATTTATCAATAAACGGCGTGTCTGGATTGCCTCCTATGCTTTGAACAAAGGGGACGTGGTTGAAGTTGTGACCGAAGAACCGTCGCCCCAAAAATCCCGGAAACCCACCCCGCTATTTCAGGACAGCCACTACCTAATCGTTTCAAAACCCCCCTATTTATTGACCAACGGCGCAGAAAGTCTTGAGACGTACCTGCGCAAGAATTTCAAGTACCCGCACATCCAGGCCGTCCACCGGTTGGACAAAAACACCTCCGGAGCGGTTATCTTTGCAATGAACAAGGAACCATTCGAGCGGATGAAGGCCTTATTCAAAGAACATCTCATCAAAAAAACCTATCGGACAATCGTAAGAGGTTGCATTGATAAAAGGTCGTTTACCATAAGTACCCCCATTCAGGGACAACAGGCAGTCACCCGCGTAACGACCCTGAGTCGTGGAAAAGAGGCCTCTTATTTGGAAGTGGAAATTGAAACCGGCAGGACGCATCAGATCAGGATACATCTTGCATCCATAGGACATTCCGTCATCGGAGAGACGGAATACGACCGCAAGCCCGTCACCCATCCGTCGCTACAACACGTCCAACGGCAGATGCTCCACGCATACCAAATATCCTTCGAACACCCCTACACCCACGAACCCCTGTCCGTCACCGCGCACGTCCCCGACGATTTCAACCAATGCCTCAGCGCCCTGTATCTCGCGCACGAACAAAAGTAGGGTGGCATTGCCCACCTTTTATTCAAACCTCTTTTGCTGAAAAATAGTTACCTGTTTGCCGCTTGATTCAGTACATTAAAAACCTGCTCCACGATGCATTTGAGGGCGACCATATTGAAGGACAGGCCGTACATTATGTGCGTGCCGTTCGCTGAGGACAATCATTGAATTTCCTACACATTAATGTAGAGACGCATTGCATGCGTCTCTATTGTATCAACCTTTTTTAGACGCGCGGCAATTTTTAGACGCACGCAGTGCGTCTCTACAAAAACATTGAAATTCCTATACATTAAATTAAGCCTTCGGCGGCTTGATACGTGGGGACACGGGCACCGTGTCCCTACACCAACTCGTTCCCACGCCCCAGCGGGGGGGGCAACCCAATCCGGTCTATCCGCGGATTTTGTTTTTATCATTATCTGTTTTATATAGCCAAACAAGCCAGGTTTTTGATGCTTAAACCGGGAAATACAAGGGGTTCGCCCTGTGTTTTTCGAAAAACAGAAGCTTTTGGCTATAATTTAAAGGATACCACGAGAGCAGTCATAGAATATAGATTAAAACGTGCCAGAGAATCGATATCAGAGGCACAATGTCTTTTCCAAAGTAACAGCCTGCTTGCATCTGTTAATCTGTGGTTCCAAATGTCTTTGATGCGCCCGTGACCATACCCCGTTAAATCAATTCACGTAAGACCCGCAAATTAACCTCGTCCATACGGTCTTCCTTTGGCGTCTCGATTACCTTTACCGTGTGCTGAAACCTCCGCATGATTTGCCGGAAGGGTTCCAGGCCTATCTTGCCTTTGCCGATGTGTTCGTGCCGGTCACGATTACTGCCGAGGTCGCCCTTTGAATCGTTCAGGTGGATGGCCATAAGACGGTGCAGGCCTACGGTGCGGTCTAAATGCTCCATAGTTGCCTCAAAACCGGATTTTGTCCTGATATCATAGCCTGCCGCAAAGGCGTGGCAGGTGTCAAAGCAGGTACAAATCCGCCCGGAATCAACCCCATCCATAATCTGCCTCAAATGCTCAAACTTATAGCCAATGCTCGTTCCCTGCCCTGCCGTATTTTCCAGCAGGATTTTTACCGAAGAATCCCCGCTTGCATGAAGTACGGAATTGAGCGCCTTCACGACCCTTTCAATGCCTTCCTGTTCCCCACAGCCTTTTGCCGAACCTGGATGGAGGACGATAAAGGCAAGACCGAGGATGTCACACCGCCGCACCTCACCGATTAATGCCTCTGTGGATCGCAGCCACAAGCCATCCTCATTGCTTGCGAGGTTGATGAGATAAGATGCGTGCGAAAAGGCCGTTTTAACGCCGGAATCCTCAAAATCGCGCCGAAATTGCGACGCCTCTGCCGGTTCTACCACCTTCTCCTTCCATTGCCGTTGGTTTTTGGTAAATATCTGGAACGTGGTAATCCCCAAAGACGCCGCCTCACGAAAGGCATTACGCAAGCCACCGCTAATCGAACAGTGAACTCCTAAAAGCATGCGCCTATTCTCCATTTTGTTTTTTGCTTTTGAATCAGAGGGTGGTATCATAGTTTTGTATGGCCCGATTGTAAATGTGAAAACATTTGCCGATAAAATATCCGGTGGGTGTTATTAATCCAAAATTTTGCACAAAATGGTTTCCTATAATAACCTTGAACAAAGCACGTTTCCCCAAAACAACGATTTTTTTATTACTGACAAACCTTCTTCTCTTCCTTTCGTTTCCACCGGCCAATATGGGCTATCTCGCGTGGATTGCCCTTGTTCCGTTGTTTATCTTTACCGTATCCGGGAAAAAACACCTGTGCTTTAATACATTTCTTATCGGCACCATCTTCTTTTTCGTGCAGCTTTCCTGGCTGCGGCACGTTACCTATATTGCCTGGATTTTGCTGAGCCTTTATTGCTCCGTCTATTTCCTTCTTTTTGCCGTTTGCGCCCGGTATGTCGTGCTCAAACTGAAATGGCCGCTTACCCTGGCGGCGCCTTGTTTGTGGGCTGCGCTTGAGTTTGTGCGATCCTTTTTTCTCTCAGGATTTCCCTGGTTCTTCATCGGCCACACCCAGTATCAGTGGCTGCCGGTAATACAGATTGCCGACATTACGGGCGTTTACGGGATTTCTTTTATAATCGTTATGGTAAATGCCGGTATTGCAGACCTCATACTGTCTTGTCCGGGATTAAAAAACCTTTTCGCCACAGAGCGCTACCGCCCGTGCTTATTCCCTAACAGGAAACTCACCTTCACCTGTGTAGTATGTATTTTACCGCTCGTCACGTTAATAGCGACGCTGTTTTATGGTTTCTACCGGTTAAAGAATTACGTCCCAATAGATGGGCCGACGGTGTGCCTGGTGCAGGGAAATATACCGCAGGATATAAAGTTCGAATCGACTGAAGAGGATCAAATGAACATCCTGAAAAAATATTTCGACCTGTCAAAGTCCGCAAAGGATAAACCAATCGACCTGCTTGTGTGGCCGGAGACTATGATGCCGGGGATACTCAATATCGATCCTGACCTTACGGGCAGAAAGATCGACATTCTGTCACAACTTACTGCCGTGCAACTGGCGCAAGATTTAGGCGCAAACCTGCTTATCGGCGGCATCGCACTCAACCTTGCCGGAGAGCAGCAAATATATTTCAACAGCGCCTATTACTACAATAGGCTGGGAAGCCTGGTTGGCCGCTATGACAAGATACACCTGGTACCTTTTGGTGAATTTACGCCGCTCAAGGACTACTTCCCTTTCCTGGCCGGCCTGGTACCTTACGAAATAGGGCTAAGCCACGGCAAAAACCGGACGTTGTTCCCCTTGGACACGGCTGCAAACGGGCGCATTACCTTTGGAGTATCCATCTGTTACGAGGATACCGTTCCGTCCCTGATGCGGAGATTTAGAAAAGAGGGCGCAGAATTCATGCTGAACATAACGAATGACGGCTGGTTCCGCAACAGCGCAGAGCTTGACCAACACCTTGCGATTATGGTGTTCAGGGCAGTCGAGAATCGCATCACTCTGGCGCGTGCCGCCAATACGGGTATCTCTGCGTTCGTAGCGCCCAATGGAACTATCTATGATATGCTGGTTGATTCGCAGGGTAAATACCGGGAAATAAGCGGGACGCTTACAAACCATGTAAGACTGGCAACTAAAGGCATTTCGATTTACACCCGCTGTGGCGATTGGTTTGGAATCCTGTGTGCCATCGCGTCCGGCGCAATCCTCCTTGCAGCCATTTATAATCTCCGCCTAATTTAAAATTCCTATACGTGAACACGGAGTTCCGTGTTTCTACATGCGGGTTCTTCCGTGTCCAAACTGGAGCTTGAGAACGAGAGAAACGAGCGAATGCCAATTTAAGGATTTCTGGATGATTTTAACGCCGGGTGGCTTATTTGAAAGGCTCAATAACCTCCACATTTCTTGGCACATCAAAGGTAAAAATCTTGTCGGACATGCCTTTGTTCAGCTTAATATTCTTCAGTTCAATGGTATTAACAACCTCGCCGCCGCTCTCGCCGAGTTCTATCTTGTGGGGCAGCCAAACTCCGTCTTCCACCCATAGTTTGATGCCGGAGTATTGCGATTTGGGGTCTTTAGGCTTTAAGTTCAGGGTATAAACCCGTTTCGCTCCCTCCCCCTTTGTATCTATCAGGGTAATATCGTAATTTTTTTTGGCTTCCCCTACGGATTCGTCATAGCCAAATTCAAAAAAACTCATGCTTTGTGATGATTGCTTGCCTTTTGCCATCTCGTATTTTTCCACCTGTTTTTCGTCCGGGTGGTACACCCACACATATTTCCCGTCAACAATATTCACCTCGTTTTTGGGTGGGTAAAACTTCAGATACAGCCTTTTGGGCTTTTTGTAGCACAATTCTCCCTGCGACGTTTCCGTGGATTCAAGCAGGGTAATGGTACGGGTGAAGGTGATATCCGCCTTCATGGTTTTAAACGCTGAGTTGGCCGTTTCGATCCCGGCAAGAATGCCATCGATATCCTTTCCCCAGGCAACGTCGCGTAAAAACATTGCCGCACTGAAGAAAAAAGCGATGATCATTACTGAAAAAAACAGCATCGATTTATATTTACCCATAATCCTCCCTCACTACCATTTAAACTAAACCGTAAAAACTTAATTATGTCATCTTTCTGAAGAAACTCAATAATCATTTTACAACGTCGTTGTAAGGCTTCAAAAAAATCATTCTACACGGATATAAAAATGAAATTGAAAAGGAGATTGTTTGTGTTATAATTCTATCATATTCATACGGGCCCATAGCTCAGCCGGTTAGAGCAGCGGACTCATAATCCGCGTGTCCAAGGTTCGAATCCTTGTGGGCCCATTTTTCTTACTCAAGGTTTTTCGGAAAACATCGCATCGGTTAAAGCAATACCGTTTGTGGATATCCAGGCGCAAAAAAGGGAAACCGGCCATCTATTCCAACCCAATCACATTGGAAGGCCCCCCAACTCACAAACACGGGCGGTGTTAAAAGTTAACGTTTGTCCACAGCCTTATGCAAAAATGCGCCTCTCCCAAACAAAGAACCCTTACAAAAGGCCGGGTTGTTACAATCCGCCCCTCCCGACAAGACACGTTACAAAAAGATAGTTTCCCTTTTCGGCATAGTTTATCCGGAGGAACAACCCTCTGACTTTGTAAAATTATGTGTGCGCAGGTATTGAAACTCCGGGCAATAGTGATTATGGCGTACTATTGCCGGCTGATAACTGTTTAGCAGGTTGAAAGGAATGTACCCTTCGTGAAAATCGGCAAATTTGATATCTACCCTGTTACGGATGGCTCTATTTATCTGGATGGCGGCGCGGTGTTTGGCGTTGTGCCACGCGTGTTGTGGGAAAAGTGGTATCAGCCCGACGATAAAAATCGAATTCAACTCTCCCTTCGTTGCCCTTTGATTGTAACCAAAAAGCACAAAATCCTGATTGACACGGGGGTGGGCGCGAAACACAGTGAAAAAATGTGCCGGATTTACGGCATTGATAGAAAATCCAATCTTGTGGAATCGTTATACCGTTTTGGCTATCAGCCGAAGGACGTTGACATCGTCATCAATACCCACCTCCACTTTGACCACGCCGGGGGGAATACCATCTTTAGCGAAAAAGGGGAGATTATTCCTGCCTTTCCGAAGGCAAAATATTTTATCCAAAAAGGGGAGATGGAGGTTGCATTACATCCTAATGAAAGGACTGAGGCAAGCTATATAACCGAAGACTTTTTACCCCTCAGCGAACCTAATTGCCTGTGCCTGCTGGACGACGAAATTACCGAAATAGACAAGGGCATTACCCTCTTAAGAATCGGTGGACACACCCGCCATCATCAATGCGTAAAGATAGAATCAGAAGGGCAGATAGCCTTTTTCCTCGCCGACCTTGTGCCTACAGCCGCGCACTTGCATTATCCGTATATCGCGGGATACGACCTGTTCCCCTTGGAAACCCTGAAAAACAAGAAGTACCTCCTAAAACAGGCCTTTGAGGAACACTGGCTTCTGATTTTTTCCCATGACCCAAAGATTGCCATGGGCTATCTTAAGAAGGCAAATGAGCGATTTGAGATTGAAGAGATAAAGGTGTATTAGCATCTCCAATCCGGCAGGAATTCCGACCGGTTAAAAACATTTGGAACCACAGATTACACTCTTTTTGTTCCATCGGAACATTTGGTAATAGGCAGGCAATTTATTGCCTGCCTATTAGCGGTTGCCCCTACGGGGCATATACAGACAGTCAGAACGTTTTCTTATTCACCTTCATCAACCGCCAATAAACGCTAATAAATGCGAAACAGAGAAAAGCATCTGCATTAATCTGTGGGTTATATTGATCCAAAATCTGTGAAATCTGTGGTTTAAAATGTTTTTAATCAGACAGGGGTATTGCTTTGTTCAAGCATAGCTGACAATCACCAAGCCTTTGTATTGTCTAAATATATATCAAATAAACACTTGACAATATACGGCCTATTTGATATATTCCCTACAAAAATATGAAAATATGTAACCGCTGTAATTCTTAGCACAGTATGGCAGCAAACAGCGTTATACTGTAAGCGTCCGCAATTAACTTTATTTATCCAGAACCGGTTTTCTTGGAGGGGGTGTGGTAATGATAAAGAATCTAGTATTGCCATTCAGAGTGCCGTTATTAATGGCTGTATTAGTTTCTGGCGTCGGCATGTACGGGTGTTCGAAGGTGGACATGCCCGATGAGGTGGTACGTGCATACCAAAGGGCTATACAGCTCAACCCCACACTGGCGGAGGCGCGTTACAATCTGGGAATGGCGTACTATAACCGATCCATGATAGATGAAGCCTTTGCAGAATTTAAAAAAGCGGCAGAAATAAATCCCAAATACACCGATGCGTTATTTCACCTGGGAATGCTCTACGTGAGAAAAGGCCTCCCGGATAATGCAACAGCAACGTTCAAATCCGTAGTACAATTAGACCCTAGCCACGAATTGGCGCATAAAAACCTCGGCATCCTTTACTCGTCAGAGGGTATGTTTGGCGATGCCATTCATGAATTTGAACGGGTGATGGAATTAAACCCGAAGGACGCCGTAACCCAATATGCGCTGGGAGAAGCCCAGCTTGGAAAGAATGCCGGGGATGAGGCAATGTGCGCATTTAAAAAGGCGATAGAAATCAATCCCAATTATGCAGAGGCACATTTTAGGCTGGGGCAAATATCTCTGAACAAAAAACTCTTAGATGAGGCGCAGGTAGAATTTACCAAAGCCACGGACATCAATCCGCACTACGCCGCGGCGTTCTATTACCTTGGCGTAACCTGCTTTGCTAAGGAAGACGCTTCCCATGCAATAAACGCTTATAAAAAGTCGATAGAAATTGAACCCAAAAACCCGAGAACACACTACAACCTTGGTATTGTCTATGCCAGCGAAAGGCTTTTCGACAATGCCATCATAGCATTTGCCACAGTCGTCAAGCTGGAACCGGGTAACGCCGAGGCGCATTACCGACTTGGTAAGGCTTACGCCGACAAACGCGTGCTTAACGATGCCCTTGCCAAGATACAAAAGGCCGCGGCAGCCCACTACAACATCCAGAATCCCTATTCGGATAAAAGGGCGCTTGATGAGGCCATCAGCTCATTGCAAAAGTCCATTGAGGTAAACCCGTACAATCCGGAAGTGTACTTTGACCTTGGCAGCGCTTACTCTCAGAGCAAGATACTGGACGAGGCGGCGGTTGCGCTTGAGGAGACGATTAGGGTTGATCCAAACTTTGCAAAGGCACATTACGGCCTGTCCCTTATTTATGACCGAAAGGGTATGAAAGAAGAGGCACAGCGAGAATTTTTGGCTTACCAGAAGATAATCGGCGGGCAAAACAAGTAACTTCCTTCCGGATGCAATACCTCACGGGAAATTATACAGAGACCATAACTGTTTAATTTTTTGAAAAATTCATATCACCGAAATCATCCTGAATTTAAAAAAAGCCTGGAATAAGGGTGATTTCATTTTTACCACGGTAAGAAAAATTGCTCACCCGCTGTGTTGACAGTAAATCATAGATTTGTTAGCGTACCCTTAAATAGCGGAGATTCACATGGGCTATCCACTGAAAAAAGAATCTGAAAAGAAGTTCACCCGGACTGACTACCTTACGTGGCCTGAAGATGAACGTTGGGAGATAATTGACGGTGAAGCGTATTGCATGACACCGGCGCCTTCCATAAGGCATCAGGATATGGTTATTAACCTTGCAACCCAACTAAAGCAAAAACTCGGCGGCGGCCCATGCCGCACCTTCGTGGCGCCCACAGATGTTGTCCTTTCCGCGTACGACGTCATCCAGCCTGACATACTCGTTGTCGGCGATAAAAAGAAGATCACCGACGCCAACATACAAGGCGCCCCCGACCTGATTATTGAGGTTCTCTCACCTTATACGTCCCTTAAAGACAAGCGGGAAAAGAAGGCACTCTATGAAAGATTTGGAGTGAGGGAGTATATAATCGTGGATCCCCTTGAGCAGTATGTGGAAAGGTTTCTGTTTGAGGATGACGGTACTTACGGAAAAGGGGAGGTATTTGGTACTCAAGAGGTCTTGCAGATCAACTCGCTTGAAGTAACTGATATCAGTCTGTGGGAGATATTTGAGGTTGAGGGGCCAAAAGAGATAAAAGAGAGAAGGTAGCAACGGTAAGGTTGGTTT
>CAYJPZ010000089.1:11540-16071 GCA_964372185.1 uncultured candidatus Brocadiaceae bacterium | reverse complement strand
CCCCAGCCTTTAGGCTGGGGTTATTGATGGCCATAGAAATGGGCTTTAGCCCTGACGATAATGGGAAGAAGGCATGCCATTCGCTAGAATAGAGAATGCAAGAAGCAAAAGGCCTCTTTTCACTCCCCGCAAGGAATTGAGCGTGCAGAGGTGTACTGTGTGTCTTATTTTATGTAATAGTCCATGATTTGTATAAAACGCCTTGGGTTGTCGTATTGTGCCACTTTTAGGCTATGTTGCTAATACGTCAGCTTTTCATTTCATAAGTCAATACCTATTCCCTACGCACGCGCCCGCTACATTTCCCACTGGTAAAACGAAAGGGCGCCGTTTTCCAGCGCCCATTTTTTAACGATCATGGTCTGAATATAGACCTCTTCCTTAAATGACAAACTATTTTTCGGGTTCTTCTTCTCCATCTCTGCCTCAAATTCGCTGACAAATATTTTTACGGCCTCCTTTTTGAGATACCATCCGTTTTCCGCCCCGATAAAATCGTCTTCGGTAATCATCTTCAGATTTATTACACGCACAATCAACCGGTCAATCTTCGCCCTGAACAGCTCCTCAATGTCGCACACCAGCGATTCGTAATTGTCTTGGTCGCTGTGTAAAAATCCCAAATAGGGGTTCAGGCCAATTGCGCGTACGGTGGCGTTTATGCGCGAGAACAGGAGGTAATATCCGAAATTGAGCAGCGAATTTATCCGGTCAGGATTTCTCCGTTCCCGTTTTTTGAGATGAAACGCCTCATGGTCAATAAAGCCGTTCAATCTCTTATAAATCCTCCTGGCGGCCAAACCCTCAAACCCCCGTGCCTGCTGCACGTCTCCGGCATAATAAATCTGCCGCACCAAACCCTCAAGCCCCCCGATAAAAACGTGCATATCTTTCTCGTATCGCTGTTTAAAAAAAGAGATGTAGTTGCGCAACTTACCCGCGGCAAACTCCTTTGCAATACTGAGACACTCTGTATCGGAAAGGCCGTAATACCTCCTCCCATGCTCATAGGAAACATCATAATATTTCTTGGTATCCGGCTTTACCGTCGTAATGTAATAGCCCGTGTTGAGCGTAATCGTAAGGGGGATGTTGCTATCCGTGCATTTCCGTATGAGCGCCGTAGAAAAAACGGCCTTTTCCATGACCATGATCTCGCTTATCCTTCGGAGGGGGATCGTCTCAATAATCTTCTTGTCCTTGTAAACGTCCAGCGCGTCGCCGTTGAGCGACAAGAAGAGATAGGGTTCCGTAATATAGAGCGGTTTTTTCAGCAGTTTGAAGTCTTCTCCATGCCCCACGACCACTGCCGATTTCTCGAACCGCATCCCCAGGAACTGAAACCCCTCCGCTATTGACCTGATTGCGGTTTTCTCTTTTTTAATCTTCAACCCAAGCTGCGAAAGAAACGATTCCGTACCTGCCAGGACACGTTCCGCATCCTCCTTTGTCTTCGTCAGGATAATAAAATCATCGGCATATCGCACCATTCTCACCCCGCCGGAAGGCGCGCTGCCGGCCACGTCCGGGGCGGCTTCCACCGCGTCGTTTACCGGCGATGGCGCAAGGGCACCACCACCACCACCGCCGCCGTCACTTTCACTGTTTATCCCATCATTACCTCCGCCGTTCCATTGTTTTACCCGTTCATCGAAGGCGTCCAGGTAGAGATTCGCAAGGATAGGTGAAAGCGGGCTGCCCTGGGCAAGGCCTTTTATACGTTCATGGCACACGCCATTCAGTATATACCCGTTCCTGATGGATTTCAGCAGGATATCTTTTAAAACAGTATCTTTTTCCGGAATGTAATACTCGAGTTGGCGTGCCAACGTCTTCAGGTCTACAGAAGGGTAGAAGTCCTCGATATCCGATTCGAGTACATACCGGAATCCTTCTGCAATGGCAGCCTGGATGATTTCAATAGACCTCTGCCGGGAAACACCCTTCCTGCACCCGATGGATTCCTCTTCGAAAAAACGGTCAAAAACGGTAGAAATCGTCTTCAGGAGATATTGCTGGACAATCAGGTCTCTTGCCTGCAACTGTTCAACCAGCCGGTCATCGCCCCCTTTTTTCTTTATCGTAAACGCCGTTGCGGGCGACGGCAGGTAGGTATTCCCGGCGATTTGTTGAAGGAGGTTCTCCGCGTAGGCGTCCTCATTGAAGGGGAACATTTCTGTCACTGACAGGGATTGCAGCGCGTTATCGTATCGGTTTACCACGTCATTGATAACGGACACAACCGCCTTCTTTGCAGGGAAATAACCCGTGAAATAGCCCGGCGAATCCCCGTGCGCCAGATAATAACCCTGCGCATTGGAAAGCTTTGTCCCCACGTGCAACTCGCTACCCAGTATCAAAAACGGCAGGAAGTCATTGAATCTCCCCTTTATGTAGAACTTCCCCACGCACCCGTTAATATATTGCGTGTGACCCGCCTGCGACTGCGAGCCGTGCCTGATTTCCGTGTAATTCCAGTAATAGGGAAGGATGGAAAACTGGTCGTCATTGCCGTGATAAACAATCTCCTTTCCCAGCAACCGCGAAAACCGCCTTTCGAACGACTTAATAAAGGCGCCCCGGCTGATGTAGGTGCGCGACTTGCCCTTTGCGGACTTAAAGGGAAACGGCGTTAAAAACTCCAGGCAAACCTCTCCCTCTCCTTTATGCAGGCCGGTCTCGGAGGCGACCGATCCGAATGAGCGTTCTTCAATATCCGACATATCGACCACTTCAAAATTCCTGCCGGTTACGGGGTCGGAGAGGTAGGATTGAAATGCGTCCCTCCACTGCCGGGCATATCCTGCCCCTTTCCTGAAAAAGTATATTTCGAGGTGGATCGTGTCAGAAACCTGCATCCTGAAATTATGCCTCCTGTTCTTCACGTGAAACACCGGCAGCAGTTCGTCATCACCTTCCGCCGCGGAACGGTTGCCCCGAAAGGTTTCTTCCCCGTTTTCGTTATCGCGCGGCGTCACATCCTGATGGGGGGATAGTGGGCATTCCTGTTTTATGTCGGGAGGGATTGTCAAGGCGTCACCCCGTTCCGGTGAAGGCGGCAGGGGGGAGAGAGACAAGGAAACCCCTTTTATTATTGCCTGAAACACGGAAAAGGGGTGGGCAGTCATCGCCGGCAGTGAACGGATATTAATCAGCTTCACGCAGAGGCGGCGCCAGCCAAGGCCGGAAAAGGGATGTGAACCGTCAGAAGTCATAAATTATAACCCAATCGGGAAAAAAACGTAGGGCAAGGCTTCAGCCTTGCTCCTCCCACGTGCATTAACCACGAATGAACGGTAAGTAACAGTTCACCGCAGAGGGCGCAGAGAAACAGAGATTTGCGGTGATTTATCTTTTACGACTTATGGTACCGCAAAGACGCAAAGGGCGCAAAGAAAAACATGTTGGCAACTCGAAACCAAAAACCCGGAACCTAAAACCGTGGTCACAGTTTCAGTCCCAACCGGCTGGGATGTCCTTTCGGACACGACCTGTGGCTATTTATATTCCATTTGGGTTTCAGTCCCAACCGGCTGGGATGTCCTTTCGGACGCTTAGAGACGAATCGTAGTCATTGATATTGTTTCAGTCCCAACCGGCTGGGATGTCCTTTCGGACTTATAGCCACAGTAAGACTGCTACCATCAAAGTTTCAGTCCCAACCGGCTGGGATGTCCTTTCGGACTGTGGATTATCAGGAACATTTTTCGGTCAAGTTTCAGTCCCAACCGGCTGGGATGTCCTTTCGGACATAGAAGACAAGGAATAATAACATTAATTGTTTCAGTCCCAACCGGCTGGGATGTCCTTTCGGACTGCAATGGAGAAAGATAATTATAGAAAATGTTTCAGTCCCAACCGGCTGGGATGTCCTTTCGGACAAATGAAGGTTACCTTCTTGGCATAGAAATGTTTCAGTCCCAACCGGCTGGGATGTCCTTTCGGACTTTCGGTAGCAGACTCAGACCGGTAATCAGTTTCAGTCCCAACCGGCTGGGATGTCCTTTCGGACCTTCGTTCAAGGGGTAAAAAAGGCGAGTTTGTTTCAGTCCCAACCGGCTGGGATGTCCTTTCGGACAAAGTTTAGGAAGGGAAGGAGAAATAAAATGTTTCAGTCCCAACCGGCTGGGATGTCCTTTCGGACAATCCACGATAGGGTTTATCAACGAATCCATGTTTCAGTCCCAACCGGCTGGGATGTCCTTTCGGACACTACCCTTTTTAAGTTGTTGCGACAAAAGGGTTTAAATCGCCAAAATTCAGAACCTCCCCCTGTTTTGATAAAAATCGTCCATTTTTGAGGGGGGTTCTGAATGGATTTTTGATTTTACCAGTTTTTTCTCTAAATAACAAACGCATATCTATCGTCAATATCCCTCTCCTTTGTCTTTCCGATCACCATGTTTTTCGACGTGTATTCTAATCTATAAACCTTAATAATTAAGCCTACGGCGATATTCAACGGCGTAGTGGGGAGGCGCGCCGTGCCACCAAAAAATAGGTTTTAATTTAATATAAAAGTAACTAAAAA
>CAYJPZ010000089.1:0-11530 GCA_964372185.1 uncultured candidatus Brocadiaceae bacterium | reverse complement strand
GGCAAGGCGCGCCTTGCCACTACAAAGTCGGTTTCAATTTCCTATACAGGTCGCTCCTACGGAGCTTTTGTGGTGTTCGGATTCTCTATGCTACAAACAGGCCAACCCTCCGGGGCTACATCGGTAAAACCACTATTTGGCGAATACGCTCCGCCTAATCCACCCTATATCCTACTTAATCAGTGGACACCAATATTGATAAACCGCAGGAACGGATGGAGTAGGTTTGTGGTAAAGTTTTACCGGCTTCCAATGATCAAACATAGCGCCTATTAAGACTCCTGAGACCACAGGGCCTTGCAGAAATAGATGAACTTCTGTGTTTTGCTGCAGATCAAGAAGATTCCTTTTTTCTCTGAGACTATTAATCAACGTCTCTATATCGCTTGGGGAATTTATACCGTTCATATTAAGTTCGTCCACCTCCATTTTCCAACCCATGGTATTCAAAAAGTGTTCTACATCTTTTTTAATAGATGTTCCATGAGGTATAAGAGATAAGGCCAGGGCAACGGGCTTCGTGGTTTGCACCCCTTTATAAAATGTAATCTTATCCTGAAAATTTTCAATCTTTGGAGCCAACCTTGCGAGTTCCTTTAATCTCCGATTTTGCCTCAAAAGACGAAAGGAGGCATAACCGGCAAAAATCATGGTGATAAAGCTGATAACAATCTCAAAAGGTTCAAGTAATGCTCCAACTTTACAAAAATAATCCCACATTTTTCAACCTTTCATTAAAACGGGTTATGGTCAAATATCACCACATCACCAGTAACGGGAGACCGATACAACAGCTTTTTTGCCTTGCCATGCAAGGCATGTGCAACCGCCAGGTAAAGCCAGACGGGGGCTTTACCTGTCAGAATGACCTCATTACCATCGCCGGCAAGGTCTATGGCTTTTTTAATATAGACATGCAAATCCAGAAGTTTTGCAGTATCAGGGAAGAAGGCGCTTACATTTATTTCTATCGCGGGATTAGTTTGTTTCATATTTGCTGACCGTTAAATCTTTTTGGGAACCGTCTACGGGCTTATTATCCCGAAAATCGGAATAAATAACGGTCCGTTTCAGTCCCAACCGGTTGGGATGTCCTTTCGGACTGACAAATCCGCCAAAGGTATAAAAAGGTATGTTTCAGTCCCAACCGGTTGGGATGTCCTTTCGGACTTGCAAGTTTGGCGAATTATGCCATGAAAAGTTTCAGTCCCAACCGGTTGGGATGTCCTTTCGGACGGTATCATTTTTAAGCTATTGTTGTGAAAGAGCTTATATCGCCAAAATTAAGAACCTCCCCCTGTTTTGACAAAATGCTTCATTTTTTAAGGGAGGTTCTGAATGAACGTGGGATTTTACCATTTTTTTCTTTAAATAACAAATGCATATCCATCGTCAATATCCTTCTTCTTTGTCTTTCCGATTACGGTGTTTTTGGACGTATATTCCAATCTATAAACCTTTATAAAACCGGTTTTTATCTCAAGCCTTTCGAGCTTGCCAATTAACTCATCCCGGCCTCTCCTGGTAAGCCTGCATTCAAAGACGCTCTTTTGCACCCTGAATCCGAAGCCCTTGAGTACCTTGTCAACCTTTCCCCGCTCCGTGTCGGAGGTAATGTCATAAACCACAGCGTAATCAGAAACACCTTTCATAATTCCTCTATTCCAGCCCGGAAACCGTGTAGGTTGAGATTTAAAAATGTTTGGTAGCATCGCGCAAAGAAAGATAAAAGCATTTACTTGGTATAATTCTTTATTTCCAATCGTCCCTACGGGACTTTATGGTTCGTTTACCTGAAACAGGCAATGAATTGCCTGCCTATTGGCGGTTGCCCCTACGGGGCATATACAGCCGGCCGGAATGTTTTTTTGTCTTTCTTGCCATTTTCCCCTTTGGCGGGATTGCCCGAATAAACTTATGGGTTCAGGTTGCAAACCTGAGTGCACCCGCCGGAATAAACACCTCCCTTTCCCTCTGCGCCCTCCGCGTTCTCTGCGGTGATATTGTTCTTGTTGGGTTGGGTTCGCTTCGTTTAACCCAACCTTGCTACAAACTCGGAACTCGGAACTATAAACTACAAACACCGTTTTAGTCCCGACCGGCTGGGATATTCTCTCGTATATTGTTATTTTTTTTATAGCGGATGAACCACGGTGGGATTAGGCAAAACCCTTCTCTCTTTAAATTCATTAATTGGCGCAATTGTCATATATCGGGTTTTTTCATCAGAACGGTTTTGGTCAAAAACAAGCATCGTCTTTAGTTCCTTCATCCGGTCTATCCCCCACAGCGTGTTTACCGGTTCAATCCCCGGGGCTATTTTGACGTTATTAAGGACATATACGGCAAACTGTTTCTTAAAGTGTGGTATATCTTTATCTTTCGCGGTTGATTCCGGTATTGCTATGTCCCATTCCGCAAACAAATTTGTGTAGCGGGACTTTCGGTCAGATAAAAAGAGTTTTGGGGTAATTTTTACGGAACCCAGGCCGAGTGGCTTCCCCATCCCCAGCTTATGGCAGCAGTTATCGGGCAAATCCAGGGCAAACAAGAGTGCGCCCAGTTCAACGTCGGAGAGGTTTTCAAAACGTATCTTGCCGGTAAAGGTCTTTTCTGCGGCTACGGGTTTTATCTTCGTATGTTGTGTATCATAAATACCGATGCATTTTAATATTGCCGATTTAAGGTTTTCCGGTAATGACTGTATTTTTATTTCCCTTTTCTGCTTCTGCTTGTCGGTACGTACATATTGGGAAAAATCGCGCTCTTGTAAGCCGTGTTCGCGGAGCAATTCATTAAATTTGTCCGCAGGAAATGACATGGTCGATTCCTGCCATGTATCGCCTTTCTTATGCCAGTATAATTTGTTTCCCCGGAGAGTGGTTACATCATTATAATTTTTTATACCCTGGTAGCCCCGGATACTGCCGTCATCCTTAAACTCCGGGGTTACCTTGCCCGGTTTCAGATAATGCTGAAACGTAGTGGGTTTGGGGTTTGAAAGCACGCAAGGTATATCTTCTTTTTGAAGGACGTCTGCCTGCCCCACACCCAATTTTGCGCCTTCAAAAAAGACCCGCCCGGCAAGCGTCGTTTTGTTTTCGATATTTCCAAAGATTGCCTCCGCGATATCTATCTTTTTTGCTTCCTGAAATTTTTGCATCTCCTGCGGCAGGAAATCGTTTAGCCTTCGTTCGTAAGCAAGCCTGAACAAACCGGTATGTCCAAAGGACTTCACCTTTCCGGACTCTTCCACATAAAAGCATGGAACCTCCGCCCTCTGTTGATTCTCGGAATAGCGTAACAGGTTGGCTTCTTCTTGTCGCCCCTTGTCGTTCCTGTAATCCTCGATTACGCTGGGCAAGAATTCCAGTTTTGTATTCGAGGCGGGACCGATAACCCAGTGCAGGTGTTTTCCCCTTCCATTGTTGCGATATAGCGGGCCGCCTATCCAGCCGCTGTGGACTAATGCCCCCTCTGTAGAACTCGCCAGGGTATTATTTATATCGCAGATATCAGTTACTTCCGCATAATACATTCCTACAGAGCGCTTATGCCTTTGTGGTGGGTTATAGGTAAATTTTACCTGCGCAAAATCAAAACTATACTTTGGATTAGCCTCATACACGCCGTCAACATTGATCCTATTCATGCGTTCTGACAATACACCCTTGCTTATTACCAGGTCTTCTTCAACCCGATAGTACTGGCAACCATGAGAATCTTTCTGCGCGGGTTTAATCTTAAACTCCATGCCTTCTTTTACCAGGTAGCCGGCCTTTACCTGTTGAGAGTAACCCGTCTGGTCGTTTCCCCATAACATTTTATCGACATATTTTTTTCTTAGATCGAGCGCCTTATCTGCAAATGAACGGAAGTGATATTTTCTATCCCCTTCAAAGAATCCCAATTTACTAAAACTTACCATTTCCACCATAGCGCGTGCCATTCCACGCAACGAACTACCTGGGATGCAAACATTGCCGCCGGCCGGTGAAAAAAAATCCGGGTTGATATATTTCTTCTTTCCGTCTTTTTCGAATTCTTCCTTTCCTGTCATTTCCTCTTTTGTCAGGGTGTCCCTGATATACAGGGGGGTTTTTGTGGTAATGGACAGTTCTATGTACCCGGTGCGCTTGCCGTCATGATACCGGTCAAACGTACAGATATCGTCGCCCGGACTGGTTTCTGCAGGTGCTACGGTTGTGTGTAAAGGGACGAAGTTGTAGGGCGCCGTTGCCGCAGGGGGAGTGGCGGCAGGTTGAGTATGGTTTTTTCTCTGCGGGTTGCCACCCTGTCCCCTGGCGCCTGTGTGGATGTCAGAAGGTGTCTGCGCCTTCGAAAATAGCGCTTCCCCTTGCAACATCACCTTTACAATCTGCCCGCCTACCCGCTCCACCGCCACCTCTTTTCCGTTGAGTGACTGTATGTCTTTGTCGTTGTAGTTCTGGATTGTCATTGTCTTGCCGCTGTCTACAAAGACCACACTGACAATGACGTTGCCCTTTTTGCCTTGAGAAATCTGGAGTTTTGCCTTTTCCATAACGTTATTCTCCTTGGTTTTAAATTAATACATCCTTCGGTAATCCATTCGGCTCTATCGTCCCTACGGGACTCTCTTTTGTTTATCGCTCTTAACAGGCAATGAATTGCCTGCCTATTACCGGGCGTCCCTATCGGGACTAAAAGGGTTTAATCAGTTTAATAAAAGCAAGAAAACATCCAGCCTTCTACTCCAATGGCTTTCCGGCGTAGGCAAACCCCACAAACCTGCAATCCACGTAGGTTGCCTGGTGGGCATCGTTGTAATCAATGTAATTCCTTGTCTTGAGGAACACCCGGTTCCTTTTTGTTCCCTCATTCAGTTTAATGAGTTCGGGAAAGGGCAGCGCCAGTTCTGTACCCCTGTCTTCACGGATTATTGTGTAGCCGTTCAGGGTTTCTGCCCTTGTGCCAAAGAGAGCCTGTTCTGCGTCGGCCACGCAGACGTCGTTGCCCCCCGTATCATTACGGAGCCTGCCCTTTAACCCTTCGGAAAAACGCCAGAGGAGTAATTCCTGATTTTCGTTAAATACACGGAGTTTTTGAAGATATTTGGGGTCGATGGTTTTCTTCCGGTAAAAATCGAATGTGCTGCCGTTGAATCTCCCAACAAGCACCTCGTTATCAAGGTATGCGACGGCAAAGGATTTACAAGGGATTTGTTGGGACACAAAGGTCTCCAACGATTCCTTATCCCCCAGTTTCAACGACATACCCTCTGTGATGGGCCTTGATTTTATGTGCAGCAGTTTTAAACCGTTTTTTTCTATGGATTCCATTTTGTTGTCCTCTTCAAAAACAATTCTTAGCCGCGGATTTACGCAGATTCACGCGGATTAATTTGCGAATATAACACCGCAAAGACGCAAAGGGCGCAAAGATATCTGTTAAAAGAAGCTGGAGCTTGGGAACGAGTCAATCAAGCATTTGTTGTTTTGCCCCGTAGGGGCAACTGCTAATAGGCAGGCAATTCATTGCCTGTACGGAAAAAACGAATTATTGAGTCCCGTAGGGACGGCTGATTACGTCATGCTACTCGCCCCAAAGATATTTTACATCAAATTCGATGTTGTTCTTTCTGAGAAAATTTAGATACTCATCCTGAAAACCAATTTTCTTATGGTGGTTTTCCTGATTTTCAATGTACTTTATCGTTTCATCCACGTTTGAAATACCAATACTAATGTAAGAATTTGCCATAATCTTTATCCTCAATATTCCTTGCTGATTAATCACAACGAGTATTTGATGATAGCCCGGCTATTCATTGCTGGGTCGTGTAGCCACAGTTCCACCGGAACCGCTGAAGACGTCAAACATTCAGCCGTCCCTACGGGACTAAAAAATCCGTTCCCTGATCCCACCGATAAATCGGTGGGCTATTTCCATCTGTCCCTACGGGACAAAACACAAATTTGCAAAAAAACGGAAATGATCCCCCTTGAGCTTCTAGTCTTAGGGTAGATGAAAGCGATGGTCTTTTATCGCCGTATCCACCAAATAATAAACATCTTCCTTTCCCTCTGCGCCCTCCGCGGTGAAGTCATTCCCGGTGGATACGCTTCGCTTAATCCACCCTACTTGATAGAATTTTCTTTAATTCGTTTACAAACGCCTCCAGTGCCTCTTTATTACTTATATGAAATCCCGTGGAATCCATTTCCATGGTTACTGGTGATAGGTTGCTATTATCCCATCGCACGTCCGCACTGACGCCCTCAAGCACGCCGCGTCCGACGCCTTTTTCGCCGCCGATTGCCAGGTCGCCTGTCCATAAATCCTTCAATACCAAAAGCATTAAACCAGCCTCGGCGTCTTTGTAATCATTGATGGTAATTCTAACGTTCCGGATCAGCTTGTTAGCGTCGCCATCCGAAAAAAGCGGCATGGTCTCAAGCAGGGCGGATTCAATCGTCCCGCCGGTAAAACGGTCGATCTTAATACGGGTCTGAAGTTCCGCGTCAAATGGGGGTAAGGTTACCTCGTCGATACGTATTCGTCCTTTCAGCGCCTCTTTTGGCTTGCATTTGCCGTCAAAGGCCATCCCCTTGTCGTCCTCTTTTGTCTGCATTTCGCAATCCACGTTTCCGAACAAGTTGTTGAGAAAGGTATCTGCCTTGTCTTCCTTATCCTTCCCGGCGCCTAAGAGTGTCTTAATAATCCGTTCTGCCCTCGAACGGATGGCGCCCTTGAGGGATGTGCCGGGCAGGACGGGGTTGCCTCCGGATTGGATGTGAACGTTATCCGGCGCTTTTGGGTCTGACGGAGCGGAACGGACGATGAGGGAATTTTTTAAACCAAAGGTGGCATCTATCGTAAAGAGTTTTTCCCGCAGGCGAAATGGTTGAACGCCGGAAAGGGGGGTGGCGTTGCTGAAATCTCTCCTGAGCCAGCGTACGAGGTCGTGCTTATCGCCGAAATTAAGCTCGGATATCCTGGCGTCAACAAGCCGTATCTTCCCCAACCCGCTGTTTGTTTTGGCGCCGATGCGGACGGACTCCCGTTCCAGTACCTCACGGATCGTGGCAATTATGCGACGCGAAAAGTCCCTTGCTGTATCGTTTCGGAAGAATATCTCAAGGTGGAGGTTGAATTGTGCGCCGGGTTCAATTACTTCATAATCATATTTTTTCCCGGATTCTACAATGCCTGTTTTGGCATTGATTGCTATGCCGTCACGGATGGTGATTTTGGGGACAATCCCTTTCTTGCACACAAGGTCGCGGCAGCGCAAAGAACTTTGCCTTTCTTCCTGGGCAGCCGACGCCTTTTCCCTTTTATCGGCAGAACCGGCGTTGCCTGATTGAGAGCGTCCGGTAGGGCGGACGGCTTCTTGTGGATGTTTCCCGTCAGCAGTAAAACCCCAGAACTGTTTCAGGGCGTCCTCGCGTCCTTCAATCTTAATAAAATGGCGCAACGCGCCGACAAAGGACGTGGCGGGGATAAATGGGTTGTTTCCGCCGTCCCGTATGATATCAACGTCCGAACGTTCTTTACTGCCGCAACCTATTAACGCCGGTGAACGAAGTTCAATGACGCCTTCAAGAACCTGTTTTCCTTTAGCCATCAATGGTCTCCTTTTTTTTGGCCTTTCTCATGGACGAAAAGAAGGTCAAGAAATAGTTACGATAAAGTTCCGCGTTGAAGCCGGCGTCGGATTCGGGGCTGAATCCGGCTTCCGTACAAAGTTTTTTGATTTCCTGCGGAAGGCCGGATTGCATGAATACTTCATTGACGGTAACGTCCTTTTCCTTCAAAAAGTCCAAAAGGGTTTCTTTCTTATTCCTATTCACACACCTTTCGAGGGCGTCTTTTGCCGGCTTCCTTAATATGACGTCGGAGAACGACTGAAGAAACGTAGTTCTGCCCTGATCCTTGACCATCGCCTCAAACCTGCTGATGCACGACTTTGACGGGAGGCGGTCGAATTCCTTTACGTCGTTTAGCGCCTGTATTTCCACTTCTTTTCTGATAAGGTCTTTTGTAATGAACCGGACGATTTTTTTTGTTTCTTCGGGGATCGGAGTCGTTGGTTTTGGTATATTTACCGATTCAGGTTGTCTCATTATGAACTTTTCATACTTATCCGACTGCCATCCAAATACAACCCGTCCAAAGCCCTCGCCGCGCCGTTCGCCGATCCCATTTTTCTGTATTTCAAGGAGTTTTTGTTGATGTTCGTTGGTAATGCCGTTCAGCAGGAAGCATGAACCCGCGCTGAAACATACCTCGGCAGGCCTGCGCAGCCGCCATACGGACACAAAGTTCTCCACCTCATCGGTACGGACGAACGGCTTTTTTATGGTAACGCCATCCCCCAGCTCTTTTTGGAATAATTTCTCCAGCTCCCGTACCTCTACGGTGGAATAGCCATACTCGTTATACAGGATGGTGTTTGAGAGCAGGGTGAGTGATACGGCTCTGCAGCCCGGCTTCAACCCGTCTATTTCCGGCGTGAATTCCTCCGGACTCCGGGAAACCATTATAAACCTGACCCTGCCATACTGGGCATTCTTCGAACGCCCGATGCGGACTACCGGTTCTTCCTTGAAATAATCCAGGAGCTTGTTTAGTTCGTTCCCATCACCCAGGATATGGCCTTCAAAGGTCTGGTGGGCGTCAATGGACTCGTAGTTGAAGATCATCCCTTTTTTTACCGTGCCTGTCTCATAATCGCGCTGATGATGGAAGTTGAGGGTCTTTTGTATGGGTTGTTGGTAGATATCCGCGCCGAGTATCCTTCCAAAACCTTGTTTAGCGTTTCTTTGTTTATCAAAATCGTCATTGGCGTAGAGCAGGTCATACAGGGTATTTTCATCTCCCTTTTCTTCCTGAATTGAAAGAGGAAGGGGGGTTGTCATTTTCTCGCTGTGGTTGATATAGGTTACGATGCTGGCATTGGTAAACCTTATCGCCCCTGTTAAAAACCATCGGTAAAAGGCGTCGTCTGTGTGGGCGTTTGTGAGGTTGTTTTTCCGAATGTGTTCGTTTGCAAAGAGGCCCATGATGACGCTGCCCGGAATGTATTCTCGGGTGGAGACCATGTTGGTATCGCCCACGTTTAGGGCAAAGAGGATGGGGGACTCGGTTGTAATCCGGTAGGTCAGCTTTTGCATAATGCCTCCAATTCATTCAAAATTGTTTTCGAGACGTCTGTCGCTCCGTTAAGCAACCTGCATTCAACCTCGCCAAACCCACGGTTCCGCTTTGTGCCGAGGCGCTGGAGATTGGCGCAGGCAAGCGCAAGGAGTTTTTCGGTATCGGCGTTCTCCCTGTCTATCCTGACCTCACCAATGAAAACAATGCCTTTTTTTACTGCGCGGATAGTCCGCAGTGAATGCGCGTCGGCCACACCCCGTTCGTTAATCCCGGTTTGCTGGCGGGTATAACCGTAAACAGATAAGATACTGTCCTGCGACATGACGTTCGGGTATGTATGGCAGAGATATTGAAGCCAGCGCGTGTTTGGTTCGTATTCTTCGATGGTGAAGTTAGAAAAAAAGACCGGCGCAGACGCAACGTGGCCTGGCCTGCCAAAGGTTTCTTCCACGAGGCAAAACCCCTGTGACCCATCACTCCTGGCTTCTTTTTTCAAATCTATAAATGAGGTAATTCCGGCGTTACCCAGCATCTCGAATACCTCCTGCGCGGCGTCCCTCATGCAGCCCTTTATGCGCCGGGCGGGGATGAAGGGGACGCCGAGACCATCGAATACGATATCCGTATCTATAAGGGAACCAAATCCCTCACCGGAACCGATGATGGCGTCTGATATGAGCTGTATCTCTATGGTATATGACTTCATGTCGCCTGGCCTCCCTGCGTCTCTTCTAGTTTTAGAGGATAAAATTCCATGAGCTCCACCATATCAAAGTAGGGGGTCTTGCTGTTTTCCCAAAGCGTCTTGTGATAAGAGCGCCCATTTATCACCGGGAGCTGTAATCCGCGCGCCTCCAGTTCCTGAACAAATCTACTCGTTGCATCTTTTCCAAGGGTTATTACCTGCCGAAGTTCCTTGAGCTTTGAACGGGGGAATTGCTTTTCCGGGGTTGTAGTTAAGGTTAGTTCCCTGATGTTTTTCGTTAAGGTATTCAGGCCATATTCAGGGTGATCGCCGGTACGGTATGGCCCGAACAGTAAACCTCCCTGTGCCACCGTGTAATGGGAGGCACGGATTTCTTCAAGGGTACCGGAGAAACCGCCATAGGCGATATGGAAATCGAGCCAGGAGCCATTATTTTCTTCGTTTTTACTCCTTTTTTTGGCGCTTTTACATAATTGTTCTGCAAGTTTGCAGCCGCGATAAAAGGGGTATTTAGACTTTGTAATGGCAATGCCGGCGCATGCGGATAGCGGCTGTTTATCGCTTGCTATTTGCTTTTCAAAGGCTTCTAAAAATATTTTTGCAAAGTAGACGCCCAGTTTCCCGTCACACACAAAGGTAATATCGTCACCGCCCATGACAAGAGAACGGATGGGGACGACCAACTTATTATTCTTTTCATCTCTTGGGTAGGATTGCCTTTTCTCATTGTCAAAACCCAATGCATCCTGGATGTGTGGGAATTGAGTTGCAATGGTGGTGAGAAGTGTGCGAAAACTCTCCACCGTAGCCGACCGAACGGATTTTGATAAATTCCTAATTGCTTTCAATGACGCGGTATTCCGGAACCGTTCCCCCATCCTGTTGCCGTCGATATGGACGATGGCGACGTGGCTGTCCTCACCTTTGAGTTGACCCAGCTTATCCAACTGGTCGGTAAAGCAGTAGCCGTCCTGCAACACCTCTGCAAATTGCTGCTCCAGTTTATTCGTTGCGGCTTTTGATGCGCATATCTTTGCGTGTGCCACGCCAGAGACGTATTCCCGTTCATCCGCATCCTCTTTCTCATTCCAGACGTCCATTGAGTAGCCCGTATGGGAGCATTCGGACGTGATGCCGTGGCGCGGGATGATTGTTTGGGGGATGAATTGGTATTTGTTTGCCTGGAGTTTTTTGAATAACCGTTTGTTCTGAGCCTGGAAATCACCCAGGTCAAAGGTGTCGCAGACCACAGCGGTTACAACGCCCGGTGTGTGCGCGAGGAGGGACTTTGTCCATAACTTAATAAAGGTTATTGCATGGTCTTTCTCTTTGAAGAAAATGAGGGCGTTGCCGCCACCGATGTATCCGGTTTCAAAGGGGGCGTTATGGGTTTCCATCAGACAGGTTTCGGGCTGTGTCTTCCATACCTCAAAATCTGCGTCATTGCAGGTGGGAAATATCTCTTTTATTGCGCCGCGCAGGTGTGTTCGATAGATATCCTGAATCAGATGGGAACCTCCCAGGTTTTCCTTGAGTTTATTGCTTCCAAAGACGTACCGCTGGATAGAGACGGCGTCTATGAGAACCGCATGGACAATCATTTAACCTCCCTTTTTGATTATTTTATTAAATGAGATATTCGGTGGTGTATTTATGTTCATACGTGGGGACACGGGCTCCGTG
>CAYJPZ010000088.1:0-16177 GCA_964372185.1 uncultured candidatus Brocadiaceae bacterium | reverse complement strand
GGCCCCCCCCTACTGGCCCATAAGGCGTCAGCCGAGGGTTTGTGCGCAGTTTCTGCTATTTCTGGTAAGGAAACTTCGCCCATCAAATACCCCAATATACCGCGAGTGACCTATTGTTATCCTGAAGTGGCGAGCATGGGACTCACCCAGGTTGAAGCGGAAAACGGCGGGTATAAAGTAAAGACGGGAAGATTCCCATTCATTGCAAACAGCAAGGCTATTATCCAGGGAGAGTACGAAGATGGATTCGTGAAGATTATCACCGATGAAAAGAATGGTCAATTATTAGGAATGCACGCCATTGGCCCAAATGTAGGAGAAATGATGTGGGGTTCCTCGCTTGCCGCTAGCCTGAAGGGAAGCGCATCAGACGTCTCTCTCACCATATTCCCCCATCCAACCCTTTCTGAGGCAATTTGGGAAGCCTCTCTCGCAACTATTGGCAAATCGTTACACATCTAATCTTATGAATACTGAATTAAAAATTGCTTATTTTTCCATGGAAATCGGCCTTTCCAACAACATCCCCACGTACAGCGGCGGTCTCGGAGTCCTGGCCGGAGACACCATCAAATCCGGCGCCGACCTTAAAATTCCCCTTGTAGCAGTAACCCTCTTATCTAAAAAAGGATTTTTCCAACAAGATATTGACAACGAGGGCAGACAGATCGAGCAACCTGTTGAATGGGATCCTTTCCGGTTTATGACCCGCCAGACCAAGAGGGTTTTGGTTAAAATAGAAGGCCGAGACGTCTCCATCCAGGCGTGGCGCTATATGGTAAAAAGCGTTACCGGAGGGGAAGTAGCAGTACTGTATCTCGATACCGACGTCCCTGAAAACACCACGGAAGACCGCGCAATTACCGACGTGCTTTATGGAGGCGACGAACGTTACCGTTTAAAGCAAGAGGTCGTATTAGGTATCGGCGGAGTAAGGATGCTCCATGCGCTTGGTTATCAGATTAAAAAGTATCACATGAACGAAGGCCACGCCAGTTTTTTAACCCTTGAGCTTCTGCTGCGTCACAAAAGAGACATTGAAAGCGTATGGGATGAACGCTGGGTTTGGGATATGGACACCGTAAAAGACCTCTGTGTGTTCACAACCCACACCCCTATCGAGGCTGGTCACGACCGGTTTTCTTACGACCTTGTAAAAAAGGTACTCGGCGAGATTATACCTTTAACACTATTAAAAAAACTTGGCGGGGAACAATCCCTTAACATGACCCTGCTTGCTTTAAATTTGAGCAATTACATTAATGGCGTTGCAAAAAAACACGGCGAGGTCTCTAAGGCATTGTTTCCTGGTTATGAAATTAACGCTATTACCAACGGTGTTCACTCGTTCACGTGGACGTGTGAAAATTTCCAACGTTTGTACGACAAATACATACACGGTTGGGCAAACGAGCCGGAACTCTTCGTTCGCTCAGAAATCATCCCCGATGATGAACTATGGACGGCCCATCTTTACGCAAAAAAAGACCTGTGTGACTTTGTAAAGAACACCACCGGCGTGGAATTAAATCCTGACGTTTTGACCATTGGCTTTGCACGGAGATTTACCTCTTACAAGCGGGCGGATTTAATCTTTTCAGACCTGGAAAGGCTTATGAAAATCGGGAAAAAAGATAAATTCCAGATTGTCTTCGCGGGAAAGGCGCATCCAAAAGACCTTCCCGGCAAAGACATCATAAAAAGAATAATTGATTTCAGCAAGACGATAGACAACAATATCAATATCGTCTTTTTGAAAAATTACCAGATGTCTATGGCATTAAAATTGGTTTCTGGCGTTGACGTATGGCTTAATACCCCTTTACGCCCGCGCGAGGCGTCAGGCACCAGCGGTATGAAGGCGGCGCATAATGGGGTAATAAACTTTAGCGTGCTTGACGGGTGGTGGATTGAGGGTCACATTGAGGGCGTTACCGGCTGGTGTATCGGTCCAAAACCGACAGAATCCTCTTTGACAAACACCACTGATACAGCAGACTCCGATGATTTGTACCATAAACTGGAAAACATCATTATCCCGACGTACTACCACGACAAGAACCAGTGGATAAAAATCATGAAAAACTCCATTAGCAAGATTGCATATTATTTCAATAGTCACCGCATGATGCGCAGATATGTGACCGACGCTTATTTGAGGTAAGCGATTCCAGGGATAACGTTGACACACCTCGTTTGTCTGTGCATAGCGGCCAACAACGCTGATTACCTTAAACCATCTGTTTTAACCACGACAAACATTAACATGCTCATAAAATCAGAACAAATCAAGGCATTCATCATCGACCTGGACGACACCCTCTACGACTGCAGCAACACCCTCGTATTGCGGGGTAGAAGACGGGTTGCCAAAACCATTGCCGGATTGATCAATTGCACTGAAGAGAAGGCATACCTCCTTCAAGAGGATCTGGAAGAAAAGTACGGAACAAAGGCAAACATCTACGAGAAAGTGGCGACACTTCACAACCTTCCCCAAACGTGCGCAAAAGAATTGTTAGAAGAATTTGTTCGCGTAGAAATCTCCAACATTACGCTCTTCCCTGACGTCATCAACACCCTGCTAAAGCTCAAATCACAGGGTTTCAAGATTTTTCTGGTTACTTCCGGAGAAGAAAAAATACAGAAAAAGAAAATAGAAATTTTAGGTTTGAATGGTAATTACTTTGACGAAATGTTGATTACTGACCGGGAACTCGGCCATACCAAAAGAAACTGTTTCAAGCAAATCATGCAAAGATTTAACCTAAAGCCGGAAGAAATTGTTTGCGTAGGGGATAAGTGTGATGATGAATTACTAACCGGTAAAACATTAGGCATGATAACCGTAATGTTTGAATATGGCAGGCACTATAACGCATATCTCAAAGAACCTCACAAAACGGTTAAACCGGACTATTCAATCAAACATTTCCACGAACTGCTTGGTTAATAACATACTTCGAGGTGCAATCATGTAACGAAGCACTTTTTACTTTCGTAGATCAGACCGCCAAAATTGCATTCTGTTCGGTTGGCTATTTCCATCTGTTCCTACGGGACAAAATGCACTTTACAAAAACTTAGAAATGTACCCTGTTACTTCCCCCCTTCCTTCCTCTTCCATCCCTGCAACATATCCGTATACTCGCCGTGCTTCCAGAATGAATAGGCGGTGTGCTTAATGCCCAGTTTTTCTTCGATCTCCGCAAAGCGCTTGAGTTTGCCGGCCTCGTCCTTGATCTGGATAAGCCACCGGTCCTGCGCCCATTCCCAATAGCCGTAAACGGGGCTGTAGTAGGCATTATGTGCCTTGGCCTTGTAAATGGCGCCGGTGATATCAACGAGCATTTCATAAGTTAATCGCTCTACGTTGGAGACGTTGTATTTGCGCATCTCCCCCCTGCCAGGCAACAGGCTGAAGACGTTGTGGCCGGTTGAGTCAGGGGCAAGGTCTGTGGGTGCGGGGTCAATCAGATTGTCGTTGTACAATGCCATGAGAATACCCATTGCCTCGCGGTACTTCGTAAAACTCAGCTTCACGGCGTCATCCATTGCGTTTAAATGGTCTTTAGCGAATCGCGGAGAGTGGCATCCCTTACAGGTATTGATCCAAGCGTCCCGTGTTGCCTTGTATCGATATGCCCCACGGTCAACAAGCGACGTGCCCATGTAAGTGTAAACGGTAGATGATTTGGTGACGTTGTGGTCTCCGCCCTGCAAATGGCAGTACGCGCATGTCGGCACGGCGTAGTTCCCGGCATTGAGCGGCCTTGTCCAGTCCCAGGTTTGTCCTTCACCCTGATAAATCATGCCGTGATACGACTGCATGTACATCTCAAACTCATACTGCTCAGGGCCGGAATGGCAAACGCCGCAACTGGTGGGTCTTCGAGCCTCTGCAGCCGAAAAACGGTGGCGCGTATGGCATCCGTCGCACCGGTTTTCTGCAATGGCGTGGCAGGCGAGGCAGGCAGCCGTTTCTTCGGCGGGTTTTTCCATTTGGCAACCCTGATCCACCAGTTCCAGGTGATAGGCGTGCGCATGTGAGCCGCGCCCACCCTCGCGGTGGCCTTTCAGTTGTTTCTCGTGGCATTCACCGCACAGGTCACAGGACGGCATCGTGAGTTTCTCGTGGTTTTTTCCATGACAGCGGTCACACCCCACCACCTCTTTTCCGGCGGGAGGCGTTCCATGCTTGCTTTGCTTCCATTGCGCCACTATGCCGGGATTTTCCGCGTTATGGCATGCAACGCACTGCTCATTGGTAAATTCGCCGTTTACGGGACTGCCCGGATGAAAGCCGTTCGTGTTGAAATAATGTGCCGGGTCGTACCATCGAATTACGGGCAAGAATGTATAAAGATGCCCAAATTCCCCCTTTCCGGGAAACAATTCCTTGGTACCTGTGTAGTAGCCTGCAAGCCCGCCCGCATGATAGATGTCACCTGAATTATCCGGTCCGACCTTTTCACCCAGGAGGCCAGCCATCTCGTGGCGAAATATCATACTGCCCGGTATTCTCCTGGGCGTTGCGCCCGTCTTTGCGATGGGGGTATCTTTGGTTTGGGGTAATAGCTCAAAACCGGGCAGGTAACCCGGCGATTGCGAACGGCCCCCCCTGCCATCACCCTCGTAAGAAACGGTTGAAGCGTTAGGGTTGGCTTGATATTGAACAAATGTGAGCAAACGGTCTGCATCACCTGCATCCAGCACAAAGGAAGAGACCGGTGGATATGAAGCAAAATAGGCTAATATGAACGGCAAGAAGATAGTAAAGAATGTCCGTTTGGTGGTTGAATAAAGAATGACCATGATTTTTGTCCTGTAAAAATGAATCCCGGCAATTTCAGACACGAATTGCCTGATTTGTACGTAGGGCAAGGCTTTAGCCTTGCCGCGCCCATCATGCACACCAGGGGTTGCAACCTTCAATTACCCGCTTATCACGAACCCAACGAAGGAGATTATAGTAAAATACGCAGGTATTATCAACGTGAAAAGTCTTGTACATTTTCAGCAGACTTGTTAAAATTGTCAACTGCTTATTGCAGAAAATTTCGTGTCAAAAGTGAAATAAAGGGTGAAATCGGGCAATTAAGAAGCGAGGTTGGTCAACTAAATCAAAGGATAGACACGGTAATTCAAATGCTGGTAAATATCAGCCCAAAGAATTAGGAACGTTGTCAAGTGGAGGCATGACAAAAGTCCTTCATTTCATAGAGGAGAATAATAACGAATGAAAAAGAATATTGCTGTGCTGTCCGGGGACGGCATCGGACCGGAAATCATGAGGGAAGGTCTAAAGACGCTGGATGTAATTGCGAAGAAGTTTGGGCATACCTTTAGCTATAAGGAAGCGTTGGTGGGTGGATGCGCATACGATGCGCTAGGCCACCCCCTACCCGATGAGACCCGTAAGGTTTGCGATCAGGCGGACGCTATATATTTTGGCGCAGTGGGCGGACCAAAATGGGATGCACTACCGGCTGAACTGACCCCCGAACGCGGCGCATTGCTGCCATTGAGGTCGATATACGGCTTATTTGCAAATCTGCGTCCGGCTGTCATTTTTGGCCCACTGGCTGATGCCGCATCACTAAAGTCTGAACGGCTTCAGGGTGGGCTGGACGTGTTGATCGTGCGTGAATTAACCGGCGGGGCCTATTTTGGGAAAAACAAGGTAAAATCGCTTATCTTGAAAGAAGGGGCGCTTCAAGGGGAATACGCCGTTGACTATATGCTCTACTCTGTGCCTGAGATACAGCGGATCACCCGTGTCGCCTGCGAGGCGGCAATGAAGCGGGGTAAAAAACTGACTTCCATAGACAAGGCAAACGTCCTTGAATCCTCAAAATTGTGGCGAAGGGTGGTTATTGATTACGTCCAGAAAAACTACCCTCAATTACAGCTTAATCACCTGTACGTGGATAATGCCGCCATGCAGTTGGCGACATACCCGAAGCAATTTGACGTGATTGTTACTGAAAATATGTTTGGAGATATCCTGTCAGATCTTGCCTCTGCCATTACCGGCTCAATAGGCATGCTGCCCAGCGCCAGCCTTTCCGAGACCGGTTTCGGGCTTTTTGAGCCGATACATGGCTCAGCACCTGACATTGCCGGAAAAGGCAAGGCCAATCCCCTGGCTCAAATTTTATCGGGCGCAATGATGTTGAAATATGCCTTTGGCCTGAACGAAGAGTCTCATGCCATTGAAAAGGCCATACTCTCGGTGTTGGAAAATGGGTATAGAACGGGGGATATTGCCTCCGCCGGCACACCAAAGGAAAAAATACTCTCAACCTCAGAAATGGGGAATAAGGTGATGGAAAAACTGCAATCGGGGCAGTAGAAAAGGATGCTTAACACGGCTGGGACACTTATCTTTTTGGGAATTTTTTACACATTTTAAATCAGGCCTTCGGCGACTTTTAACAGCGTAGTGGCAAGGCGCGCCTAGCCACTACACATACGGTTTCAAGATGATAAAGCCCTCAGATTTTTTAAGCGCTTAGTAGCCTGGAAATAAACTATGAAAAAGAAGTTGAAATAATGAAAGAAGACACATGGCAGAAATATAAAAAAGACCTTCCTTTGTGGACCAATGATAAGGCATTGTGTGAAGGAATTAAGAATAAAGGATTTGATCATTTTGTGACAACCGAAGATTTGTTAAAGGAGATATGATGGAAATTAAACCGTAGGGACACGGTGCCCGTGTCCCTGCCTTGAAATACCCAAGACGTTAAACGAGATAACCATCCAGATTATCTGACACCCCTGCTTGAGATACACAACGCTTTGGCGCTACCGCGCCATTTCCAACGCCTTCACAACGTCCTGCGCCTCCTGATACCACACTGAACTTCACGATAAAATAATCGTCATTTCTGAAAAAGAAGAAAAGGCGATGTTTTTCATCGATAGTTCAGTATGGATACGGTATAATTTCATCAAATCAAATATTTGGTAAAATCGGGGATTTTGAAAGGATATTATTATGCTTATCGAATATGTAAATAAAGCAATGAGCAAAGCGGTCTATGAGAAACTGGAAGATGGTAATTTTGCCGGTAAAATTCCACCGTGTTCAGGCGTTGTTGCTTTTGGAGAAACCCTGTATAAGTGTCAGGAAGAATTAAGATCGTCTCTTGAAGGATGGCTTATAGTAAAAATCAGATACGGTGATACATTGCCCGTGATAGACCGGGTTGATTTGAACAAAAAAATGCCTGTTCCTGATGAGACGATTATTCATGGCTAAATGGAAACCATGCAAACGAAGGGATTTCATAAAGAAGTTAAAGAGATTCGGATTGATTGAAGGTCAGTAAAACCCAACAGCAACCGTTCATGGCATTCAAAAATCTGAGCGCAGTGTAAAGTACGGCGCGGCTGAGTACTCCTGCCAAATTGCATCCCCAAAGTCTTTAAATTCGCTGGCCATAAAGTGCGTGGGACTACTTGTTGTTGTGTTATTGAGGGTCACCGTATGGCTTTTCGTTTTGGCTGCGCCGTTGTTGATCCGAAATGATGTAACAGCACATTGTCCAACCCCCTCCTGATATACGGTAAAGGTCTTCCCTGCTATGGTCATCGTGCCTGTGCGCGGTCTTGTGCCGGTATTGGCTGATACCGAATAGGCTACCGTCCCATTGTGCTGGTTCACCGTGAATTGGAATTTTGGTAACAGTTCACCCACCCTCTTAAACGCCAATACCCTGACAGGGTTATCCTGGCAATTTGCTTATTCCCCTACAGTGAAAGACAAGGAGTGGGTGAACTGTTACCAAAGGTCGGATTTACTTTCCATCAATAAACCTTGAAAACAGAACGGAACAATGCTAATATTTTTTACAGGAGACACATGCCAATAATCAAAGAACTCAATAACATCCGGAAATGAGAGGCAGTTGGATTCCCTCATGAACAAGCTGAGGCGCTTAAAAACATCACAGACAGACCTTCTCATGAAATTTTCCGGTATCATTGCTGGATTCATCAGCGCCGCGCTTGCAATTGCAAAACTGCTGTGGTGAGCCGTAACTAACCACGCAGGTTGGGTTGAATACTACCTGACAAACAGAACAACATTCATTGAAAATAAATGTAATGATGTATTTCTTTGCTATTTAAGGAAAAACAAAATCATGTCAAAAACAATAGATGCAATTTACGAAAATGGTTTTTTTAAACCCCTTCAGGACGTTGAGGTAAAAGAGCATGAAAAGGTAACAATAAAGATTGTTTCTCTTGACGAGTGGCAGAATCATTTTCGCTGCATTATAGAGAAAATACATGAAAAGTCGGCACATTATCCCCTTGAAGAGATTGAATCTGATATTGCCCGCTCCATAAAAGAGGTGAGGCAAGAAAAAAATACCTATTAAGGTTGTTATCGACACCAATATCTGGGTTTCCTCTCTATTAAACCCTTCCGGATTTCCTGCCAAATTAAGAAAATTATTTGAAGAAGGCGCCCTTCTGGTTATTGTTTCAAGACCAATACTCAAAGAAATTGCAGAAGTCCTTAACCGTCCGCGGATAAAAAATAAATGATGATAACTTTGTTATTGAAACAGCAATCAAAGGACAAGCAGCATTTCTTATTACCAGAGACGATGATATTAAGTTTAACAAAGATGTTCCCTTTTTTTTATTACTGCATGATGTTCGTGTTGTTTCCATAGCAAAATTTCTGACCTTCATGGATAAAATCTAGAATATTTTGTAATGTTCAAACTAGCGCATAATTGCATAAGTTTTCGATAATATATTTGCGCTGGAAAGCTAATGTTTTCGCTTATTCCAACGCTTTATATAGTAAGCGCTATCCACGTATAAGGTTGGGTGAAGCGAACCTCAACTCCAACCTTTCGTGGCATTCAATCTTCAATCTGTTGGGTTTTGCGCCTCAACCCAACCAGGCTACCAGGCTGGAAATGGCTTGAAAGTCACATTGGGAAAGGCAGGATATTTCATCTTGTCCATCCTGTCTATCCCTGTTAAAAGTTGCCGAAGGCCTAATTTACCGTTTCCAACACCCTCACAACGTCCTGCGCCTCCTGATACCATACATTTTGTGAACTGCGGTTAATTATCCAGGCGCTGTCACCTTCCGTATTCCCTGCGCTACCTATTTTCGGCAAGATATCATTCCGAAGCTGATTCGCGGCGTCTGCGTGTTTACCCGCTTCCACATTCGCTATCACGGCATTGAGCTTGTTTAACAGCATAAGCTGCATATCGCCGTTTTTGAATGCGCTGTTGTCCAGTTCCGCTATCCTCGTTTCCATTTCCTGCAAAGCCGTTATGGTCTTCGTTTGCGTGGTAAAGGCCTGTATTTGGATTGCGCACGGTTCACTATCAAGTTCACCGTCACTCACAACAAGCTGTGCCACGTATGTACCCGCGCGGTCCGGGGTAAAGGTTGTTACCCTTGCCGATGAATCAGCCATTTCAGACAAACTTCCACCGGGAAGCGATGAAAGCATCCATTGGTAACGTAACGCATCCCCATTCGCATCCATTCCATCGCCTGCCAGCGTTATGGTGTCTCCCACCTTAACTGCCAGGCTCTTTCCGGCGTTTGCCACAGGCCTTACGTTTCCAAAACTGACGGTCACCGTATCGGATGCACTCTGGGTATGACTATCGGTTACCGTCAGTTGTATCACATATTCGCCCGGCGCATCCGCCACAAACGCAGACCTGACGGTATCCGCATCTTCAAGGGAAGCCGTGCTTTCAGCAGGTCTTGAGATGAATGCCCATTGATAGGCAAGGACGTCGCCGTCAGGGTCATAGCTTTGAGCGCCATTCAGCATTACCCGTGTGCCTACCTTATGTATTGATTGGTCACTCCCTGTATGAGCAACCGGCGTAGTATCCTGTGTGCTGATTACAACGGTATCCGGCTCACTGGCAGCTCCCAGACTATCTTTAACGATAAGTTGTATTTCACATCTACCCTGTCTTTTGAGGGTAAATGTTGGACTGACCGACTTGAAATCAGACAGCAAACTTTCCATCCCCGACGACAGCGAAACAAAGCTCCATTGGTATGTCAGCGGCACGTTCTCTTCAGTGCTATAGCTCCTGCTGCCATCAAGCGTTATCACGCTACCCTTGCGCGCCAACTGGTCAACACCTGCATCTGCAACAGTCGCCATAAGCGCCTTTTTAAGGGTAATCGTGTCATTAACAGCCGATGACTCCCCTGTGGCACTCTTGACCTTGAAATAAACGGTCTTTACCTCCAGGCTTGCGCTCAAGGTAAATTTTATCGCCTTCTTATACTTTTTCCATTTGGCGCTTACAAACGTTGCCGATTCACTGGCCATATACCGCTTTGGACTGCCCGTAACCTCACTATTGAGCGTCACCTTGCGGCTCGTCGTATCGGCTGCGCCGTTGTTGATCTGGAACGAGGTAACCGCGGGCAAATTATCCTTAAGCGTAATGGCATCACTTAACACATTCGATTCGCCGTTGGCGTTTTTAGCCTTAAAATACACCGTCTTTACCCCATCGCCCGCGCTCAGAGTAAAGCCAGGCGCAACGGCATAAGTCAGCCATGTAGCATCTGCAAAGCTTACAGACTCGCTTGCCATATAGTGCGTTGGGCTGCCCGTTGCCGTGTTGTTGAGCGTCACCATGCGGCTCGTCGTCTCGGCTGCGCCATTGTTGATCTGAAATGTAGAGACCACGGGTATTTCCTTGAGCGTAATGTCATCATTTGCCACCGCAGACTCACCGTTGCCATTCTTGACCTTAAAATACACGGTCTTTACCCCATCGCCCGCGCTCAGGGTAAAAAACGGCGCGGCTGCGTAGGGTTGCCAGGTAGCATTGGTAAAGTTTAAAGACTCGCTTGCCATGTAGTGGGTAGGACTGCCCGCTGCCGTGCTATTGAGCATCACCACAGGACTCGTCGTCTCGTCTGCGCCGTTGTTGATCAGGAACACGACAACCACGGGTAATTCCTTGAACGTAATGGAGTCATTTACCATCGCCGGCTCACCGTTGGCATTCTTGACCTTAAAATACACGGTCTTTACGCCATCACCAGCGCTCAGGGTAAAAAACGGCGCGGCTGCGTAGGGTTGCCAGGTGGCATCCGTAAAGCTCGCAGATTCGCTTGCCATGTAGTGGGTAGGACCGCCCGTTGCTGTATTGTTGAGCGTCACCGTGCGGCTCGTCGTCTCGGCTGTGCCGTTGTTAATCTGGAACAGAGAAACCACGGGTAATTCCTTGAGTGTAATGGAGTCATTTACCACCAATGACTCCCCATTGGCATTTTTGACCTTAAAATACACCGTCTTTTCGCCATCTCCAGTACTTAGCGTAAAGGACGGCGATGCGGTATAAGTCAGCCATAGTGCATCTGCAAAGCCTGGAGACTCGCTTGCCATGTAGTGCGTTGGGATGCTCGTTGTCGTGTTATTGAGCGTCACCGTACGGATTGAAGTATCGGATGCACCGTTGTTGATCTGGAACGCAGAGACCGCGGGTAATTCCTTGAGTGTGATGACATCATTCACCACCGCTGACTCACCATTGGCATCCTTGACCTTGAAATACACGGTCTTTACCCCATCGCCCGCGCTCAGCGGAAAGGACGGCGAGGCTGCGTAAGTCTGCCAGATAGCCCCGGTAAAGCCTCCAGACTCGCTCGCCATGTAATGTGTGGGAATGCCCGTTGTCGTGTTATTGAGTGTCACCGTGCGGCTCGCCGCCTCAGATGCGCCATCGTTAATCTGGAACGTAGAAACCACGGGTGGTGGCAACTGCCAATCTATTACACTGACCATGTTGCCTCCCTGATTACTTACATAGACACGGTTGGTCTTGGGGTTGACCCCAACGCCCCTTGGGGTAGTACCATCCTGAACCCCGACCGTGACGAGAACCTGATTGATCGCGCCATCTATCACACTAACGGAGCTGCTACTGTATCCTTTATTAGCCACGTATATGCGATTGGTCTGGGGATTGACCCCAATGCCAAACGGCAGTTCCCCAACTCCAACCGTGGCAATGACCTTATTGGTATCGCCATTTATCACAATGACGGTGTTGTTATTAGGGTCAGATACATATATACGATTAGTCTGGGAATTGACCCCAACAAATGCTGGCGTATTCCCAGCCAAAACCGTGGCAACGACCTGATTGTTTGCACCATTTATCACACTGACGGTACCGCCATTAGCGTTAGCTACGTATATACGGTTGGTCTGGGGATTGACTCCAATGCCCACTGGACTAACCCCAACCCCAACCGTGGTAACGACTGTATTGTTCTCGCCATTTATCACACTGACGGTGTTACTATTGAAGTTGGTTACATAGATACGGTTGGTTGTTGGATTGACCCCAATGCCAATTGGAGAAAGCACATTCTCAACCGTAGCAACAACCTGATTGAACATTCCATCTATCACACTAACGGAGTTGCCAATTAAGTTGGATACGTATATACGGTTGGTCGTTGGATTGACCCCAACGTCAAATGGTTCGCCCCCAACATCAACCTTGGCAACAACCTGATCATTCTCGCCATCTATCACACTGACGTAGTTGCTGGCTTTGTTAGCTACGTATATACGGTTGGTCTGTGGGTTGACCCCAACGCCATGAGGCTGGCTACCAACCCCAATCGTATATACCGGCGTGGGATACACCGCTGTCATGATGTAGTCGGTGTCCATCGTTACATAGGCGGTTTGGCTGGTCGTCCAATCAACCCCGTTGCGCTGCCACTTCTGGAAGTCTTTACCTCCGGCGGTTGGTGGTGCGGTAAGCGTTACCGTCGTGTCGGTGTTATAGGTTCGTGTGGACTGAGTCGTGCCACTACCCTGACCATTGTTGTCGTTTGGACTGACCGTAATAGTAACGCCACTGTCTGGACTGGAAGATGCAACCGTCAGGGTGAAAATCGACTTAATTGTTCCAGTCCCGGACACAGGCAGGGTATTTGTCCCGCTTGTCGCGTTGGAGTTGACGACCACATTTCCACTATAGGTTTTCTCCTCTGTGGGTAAAAATGTCACCGGTACCGTATGGCTTGAATTCCCTTCGATAGTACCACTCCACGCCCCACTGAATCCAGGTGGGTAACTGATGGAATTCACCGTCAACGTCAAATTTCCATTGTTGAATATCGTCATCGTCCTGCTGGCACTGTGCCCTACCTGCACTTCGCCAAAGTTGAGATCCCCCATCAAACGAATCGTGCGGGTCTGCGCAATTATGCCCGTCCCAGACGCAGGCAGGGTATTTGCGCCGCTTGCGTCTGAATAGACTATCACATTTCCACTATAGGCTTTCGTCGTGGTAGGCGAAAAATTTACCGTTACTTGCTTTGAGCTTCCTGCCGCTATTGATCCATGCCAATCCCCACTGAATCCTTCTTGATAACCGATGGAATTAACCGTCAACGTAGAATTCCCGTCATTGTATATCGTCATCGGCCTATTGTCACTGCCCCCCACCTGTATTTCCCCAAAGTTCAGATCGCCTACCAAACGAAGGATACGTGTCGATGTAAATGTTCCTGTCCCTGACACAGGTCTGGTATTTATCCCGCTTGTCGCATCGGAATTGACCGTTACATTACCACTATAAGCTTTAGCCTCAGAGGGTGCAAAGGTCACTGTTACCTGCCTCGAACTTCCCGCCGCTATTGTCCCGCTCCAATTCCCGCTAAAACCAGGCGGGTAGCTAATGGAACTTACTGTCAACGTCGAATTCCCGTCGTTGTATATAGTCATCAGCTTCTGAACACTGCCACCCACCTCCACCGCACCAAAGTTGAGATCGCCTTCTAAACGGATAATCGTATACGTAGTGCCACAAGATATAGTAGCAAACGGAATCTTCTTTAACCAGTTCTGAGCTGACCACCCCACCAGACAATCACTCCACTGTATCTTCCACATCGCGTAGTTGCTTCCGCCAATGTTGCATGTCTGGGGGCCGTCGATGACTTTCCCAGTGGCACCGTCAAAACGGTTTTGACCTATTAATGGCGAATCACACGCATTCGGAGAACGCACCTTTAAGCCGGATGTGCCTGTATTGTAAACCTGAACAAAGTCGCCAATCGCCGACGGCGGAGGTGGTACGGTAACGACAAAAGGCTGGTTAGCCTTATCATTGGACGTATTACTACCCTGATTTGCCTCATTGTTGACGTCAAGGATCACCCATACATAGTATATCCCCGATGCGCCAACCCCGGGAATTACCACATTCTGGCTAACCTGATAGGTTGCCCCTTTCGCGATTTGCGGTATTTCTATACTTGCCAGTAAGGTATCATTCACGGTAACGTTACTGCTTGATGCACTCAAACGAATATTGGTAAGCGATGGATATGCAATATCGCCATTGTTACGAATCCTGAAGGCAACCGTGGCGTTCGAACCAGGCTCACCGCTACCTGGAGTAACCGAAAGATTCTCCACCACCAAATCCGATGGCAACTGTGTTGCAGGACTTATATAGATAGGCTTGAGCAGGTAATCGTAACGCACATTTCCGCTGGGATTGGTGGCCTTTATCTGGACATAAAGCTCTCCGCCATGGGTCGTGGCATCAGTAGCGGTAGGTTTCCATAGATTAAAGGTTTCAGTAAGAATAGATTGGGTACTTTCAGGGGCTGACGCTGTACCAATTTGTCTGTAGTTACCATTTAACGGGTCTCTGTCATAGTCCAGGAAAAATTCTATGGTACCACGGCTGCCACCGGCACCACCGGCATTCAGATAATAATAGGTAAAATTAACGGATTCGCCAACTTTTACGTTATAGTTGGTAAGAGGTTTGAGGGTTGCATTGGACCAATCGTGAGACATGTAAGATACTGGTACTCTGTTTTCAACCTGGCTCCCTCGTAATTGATAGTGGAGTCCAAAATAAGGTGCAGACCCGCGATTCTGCTCTGAACTTGTAGCCCAACGGTCTCCTCCGCCAGTTGGGGTAAAGTAAAATCCAGTTCTTGTTCTATCTGGAAACGGCGGACTATACCAAAAATCAGGAATTTCTATTCCTTCCGCACAGGAATTTTTAATTGTATAATGATAATAGGTGTGTGTTAATTCATGTTCACCTGCCTTATCACGAGTATCACAATAATCGACGTCCCAACGTATTCTTTCGGTAATATCTAGGTTATAAGCCCCAACTACTGCATAACCAAAGAGTACATAATCGGCAAATTGATAGTAATTATCGGCAAAAAGGACGTTACTTTGTACATCAAGCCCAGTATCACCACAATCAAAAAATGGATGGGGATCAATTGTCGTCTGTTGGTCAACCCAAACTCTAATTTCTCCAAGACGTTTAGACAGATGCGACATGACTGACCCACCCCGGCTGTGTCCAATTAAATGGATCGGAACCTGTAGCAAGCTAGTGTTTAATTGCAATAGTACACAAGATATCTTGTTGCCTCGAATACCCATAGAATAAAGGGATTTTTAGAGAGAAATACTATCAACAATTTATGCAATTAGACACTAGGATGCGCTTGAAGGTAATCATAAATCAAATTACCTATAACTGAAGTAGGCACCACATCATCATCGTAATGCGGAAATACACACTCTCCTCCATTAGCAGATGACCAATCCACCATAATAATTGCTGCACCTGATGTCAAACTTATATCAGGATTGTTCGTATCTAATATAGCAGTTTGATCACCAGATCGTATGATTTTAATTGTATGTGTACCAACATTGCCTCCCATCCCATAGTTAATGGCATTGGCCATATCACCAACCCAATCAGGAATACCACCTAACAATCCATATCCATGTGTTATAATGGTTAAACCACGTGGTGGAGACGACGCTTCTGCCTTTGATGGCAAATACAGAGCGGCGAAGGTGAGCATTACAAAAACAAGCATTTTCATCCAAGAGCACAAACTTGATTTAGAAAAAGCAGTGCCATTCTTCATATCTCATCCTTTTTTAAAAAAATTACCTGATTCAAAATTGTTCACGCAATATTCAATATAAACCACGGCAGGTTTGTAACCTGAACCCATAAATTTATTCGGGCAATAGCGCCCTATATCATTGATGGCGAAGTCTGCCATATAAAACGTAGGGTTTTGAATTAGGCGTTCGGCGATTTTTTTATGTTCACACGTGAGGAC
>CAYJPZ010000087.1:0-16233 GCA_964372185.1 uncultured candidatus Brocadiaceae bacterium | reverse complement strand
ATACCACCCGAACCGCAACAGGGGTCAAACACCCGGCCTTTATGCGGTTCAAGCATCTCTACCAAAAGCTCAACAACGCTTCGCGGCGTATAGAACTGCCCGCCCTTCTTTCCTTCGGCAAGGGCAAATTCACCGAGGAAGTATTCAAACACATGGCCGAGCACGTCGGCGCTGCGGGCTTTTGCATCGACAAGGGCAATGTTCCCAACAAGGTCTATTAAACATCCAAGGCTGGTGGGGTCAAGGTTTCCGCGCGCAAAGACCTTCGGCAGTACGTCTTTGAGCGATGGATTATCCTTCTCGATGGCGTCCATCGCATTATCAACTTCTTTGCCGATGGTAGGAAGCTTTGCTTTGGATTGCAGATATGACCAGCGGGCAATTTCGGGGACAAAGAAGACATTTTCCGCCTTGTATTCGTCCTTATCTTCGGGGTCTGCCCCGGCGTATTCACCCGTGCCGTTTTTCAGCCTGGTATGCAAGGCTTCAAAGGCGTCGGAAATGTATCTCAGGAAGATCAAACCGAGGACAATGTGCTTGTATTCTGCGGCATCAATATTCTTACGGAGCTTGTCTGCCGCCTTCCAAAGCTGTTTTTCAATCGGTTCTTCTTTTATGCTATTCTCTCTGCTCTTTACCATCTTCATTTCCAGTCACTGGAAATTATTCAAAAACGAAGAACCACTGTATCCACAAAAGACGGGCTTCTTGCCATTGACGACACAGGGTGCCAAAAACCCTTTGCAAAAAATACGCTGCTTAATTTTTTAACAAAGGAATGTTGTGGGTCACAAACAGGCGCGGATAAACGGGGTTTGTCCATGCCGCCCAGCCCAGCCGGTTTAACGATTAATTCGCTTAATCTACCCGGCTAAATATCGTCGTTGCATTATTCCCGCCGAATGCGAAGGAGTTGTTTAGGACGTGCCTTACCTTCCATTCTCGTGCGGTATTCGGTATATAGTCGAGATCGCATTCGGGATCGGGTGTTTCGTAGTTAATCGTTGGGGGCAGCATCCCGTGCCGCAATGCCAGGCAGCAGATGACCGATTCAACGGCGCTGGCGGCGCCCATAAGATGGCCAATCATTGATTTTGTGGAACTGCACGGTATCTTGTAAGCGCGGTCCTGGAATACCCGCTTTATGGCGATGGTCTCCGATTTGTCGTTGTGCGGGGTGCCTGTGCCATGCGCATTGATGTAGTCGATATCGGCGGACGAAAGCCCTGCCATCTTCAGCGCATCGCTCATGCATTTCACGGCGCCATTACCTTCCGGATGGGGCGCGGTCATGTGGAATCCATCGCAGCTTAGCCCGTATCCGGCCATTTCGGCAATAATCTTCGCACCGCGTTTTTTCGCAAATTCATAGCGTTCCATGATGAGGATGCCGGCGCCCTCGCCAATCATGAGACCCTGACGATTTTTGTCGAAGGGCTGGCACCGTTCCGGCGCAAGGGACTTGAGGTTGTGGAAGTGGGTGAACTCCGTTTGAGGGATCATATCTCCTCCGCCGACCATTACCACGTCAACCTTGTCTTCCATCAGGCGGTCATACGCCCAGGCGATAGCGTGGTTGCCGGAAGAGCAGGCATTCAGCGAGATCATCGTCGGACCTTCAAAGCCGAAATATCGGGCAAGGACGTTGGTGATGGAGTTGGGCGGATAGACGGCTGCAACGATTTTGTCAAAACCGTTGTCTTTTTTCGAGGTGTCTACTCTCAGCAATCGCTCAAAAGGGGTTAGTTCTGCGGCCAGTGTTCCAATGGCGACGCCGAACCGTTCACGGTCACAATGCTTTTCGTCCGGCAGGCCGCTTTCCAGGAGTGCTTCACGTGCGGCGTAATAGACGTATTTGTGGATGGTGTTTTCTTTTATCTGGTTGTCCAGTTCGACGTCCAGGGCAAAGTCTTTTACCTCACAGGAGCGGTGTACCTTGTATTTCGAGGTGTCAAAGGACTTCATCTCGTTTGCGCCGCTCCTGCCCCGGAGGAACGACTCCCAGCTTTTTTTTATGCCGGTACCGACGGGTGTAACTAATCCTAAACCGGTGATGACTACCTTTGGCATAGCCGTATGTTCTTTGAACAACCTCCAATAATAACTTATTTTCTAAAAAAGGCGAATAAGATACCGATCATCACCCCTATTTGGCCTGCCCAAAATATAAACATCCAGCAAACTATTTCTGATTTTGTTTCAGCAATTTTTACATTCGTTTGGGCAATTACTTCGTTAACTTTTGCTAATTCTTCAGCCCGTCGCCTTTCAAACTTTTCCTCTACAAATACCAGCACGTCCTCTTTTACCACGACGTCTGTTTTGTTCATTAATTCTACCAAAGAATCAGCGCCGTCTTCCCCTCGTTTTTCCCGCAGCACCCTGGGTACCGTTATCACTGCCATGATAATGCTCCCCTAAGGATTTGATTGTTACCACCTACGGTGGATTTACGTTTGTAACATGAATCCTAAATTAATATTCTCGAACGTATTATTAATGGTCTGAAACGGTATGCTATCCTACGGCGTAATCCCAACCGATGCTAATTCCGATATCTTCCCCTGTTTCTTTGCCTGGTTATGTCTTTTCAGCATCTCTTCATAAAACCCCGTTGTCTGTAAGTCTTTCAAATTCTGTATCAAGTGCTGGTAGACGCTTTGCCAGTCCAGGTTTACCCGGAACGCGAACATGGCGGCATTCATGTTGTCCGCAAGTACCTCTTTGGCATTTTGAAACCTCTTCCGCAGCACGCCGGTGTCGTAAATCTTGTCGTACAGATACTGGAAGCCGTCGATAAGTTCCTGGAGAGACATGTTTTTGAGGATATAGGTGAGGTGGTGTGACGTATAATACTTCCAATCCGCCGGGAAATTCGTCCTGAAAAGCCTGCCATCGTTGTTCAAACGGTGATACAGCGGCGTATTAATGAATGGGCACAGGATGCCGCAGGTCATAATATCTACGTGGGAATCAAGGACAAAATCGGCGACCTGTTTAAAGGTGTCCGGGGTGTCGGCGTCGTTCCCGAAGACCATCGTTCCCCATACTGCCAGGCCGTGCTTGCGGATGTTGGCAATGGCCTCGAAGTAGTTTTCTATGGATATGCGCAGGTTTACGTTCTTGTTCATCGTCTTCAGGGCTTCCTCGTTGATGGATTCGATCCCGATAAGCACTCCGACGCATCCGCTCTTCTTCATATACTCAAGGGTCTCGTCGTCTTTATAGATATTGAGCGAGGTAAAACCAAACCAGTTTTGGTAAATACCCCTATCCACCATCCCTTTGAAAAGCTCCAGTACCCGCTCGTTCGACTTCTTGCTGTGGCCGTAGAAGTTTTCATCCGTCAGGATCAGGCCGCGGAATTGCCCCTTGATGGACTCAAATTCATCCAGCACGTCCTCTATCGGCCTTTCCCGGTATTTCTTTCCCTGGAATTGGGGGACGGAGCAAAACTCACAGCTAAACGGACATCCGGCAGTGGTAATAATCCCTGAATAGCGGTACTTGTATTTGTCTTGCAGAAATTTTCTGTCGGGGCGCAGTCCGTGATAAAGCTCCATGGGTGTCAGCACACCGTCGTACCGCCTTTGGAGCTGTCCCTTCTCAAAATCACGGATAATCTTTTCCCAGGTAGTAACGGCCTCCCTGGTTACCACGCAGTCAACGTGTTTTGCAGCCTCTTCCGGATAGCTGGTGGCATGGATACCACCCATAATGACGGGTATGCCCCGCTTCCTGCACGCAGCCGCAATCTGATACGCCCGCTGTGCCTGGTAACTGACGGCGGTGACGCCCACCAGGTCAGCCCCGCCAAAGGTAATGTCGCCGGTAACTTCATCTACGGCGTGTTCCTGGGTTTCATCAATGATATCGACGTCCCAGTTTTTTGGGGTTAACACCTTGAGATAGCCGAGGTTTACCGGCATTTGGTTTAATACGGATACGTTTTCCTCCCCTACGTTTCCGATTGGGTGAGGATTAATCAACACCAGTTTTTTCATGAATATTCCTCTCTTGCATTCCTTCTACAGCAACTTAACCAACGCGGCTATAATTGCAATACTGGCGGCCATCATAGCCCCCAGGCGAATGGTCAGGCGTAATTCCAGTTCTTTCAAAGCCTGTTTTGTTGCTAAACGTTCATCAATTAATTCTGCAATAGCCTCTGCATGCACTTCTGCCTGCGCATCAGGAACTCCGGCTTCCTTATGTTTCTTTTGCATATGCCAGCGTATCAAAAATTACCGTGTGTGCCATTACACAAATCCCCCTATTTTACTCCGATTAGTATGTCAATCGTACTCTGCCAGTTGTTACGCGACCAATTGGCGTTTAACGGAGGCTACGCCATTCCTACCACCAAAAGCACCTCTGCTATAGCATAATCCTGGCAGTGTGATAGTGACACGGCGATAGAATGGATCTTTTTCTTGTCCGCCAGTTCTTTTACGCTTCCGTACAAATTGAGATATGGCCTGCCCGTTTCGTCATTGAGCGTCTCGATGTCCGTCCACTTCATGGTACCCCTCCAACCCGTTCCCAGCGCCTTGAACATGGCCTCTTTTGCGGCAAAGCGGGCGGCAAAGTGCTGGTATTTATTTTTTCTTCCGTTGCAGTAGGCGACCTCATTTTCCGTGTAGATTTTCTTTAAAAAACCTTCATTTGCAGAAAACAATCTTTCTATGCGTTTTATCTCAATAATATCAATGCCAACATACATAAAGCAAATGGTCTTGGTTTTGAATAGGCTTGGTTACCGTTGAATATGTCTTCATAAAGTCTGAGGAAAGGCTTTGAAGCTTAACAAGGCCTTGACCCATGAAAACATAAATGGTGGAGACGAGGGGAATCGAACCCCTGACCTTCTCATTGCGAACGAGACGCTCTCCCGGCTGAGCTACGTCCCCACTCAAGTATTCTTTATGAGCTAATAAGTAGTTGCTATTCGGCAGAAAGTTCCTACAACGTATAAATTATATATTTCTCACGCCAAATTGCAAAACAAATATTTGCTTTCCTAACACTTTCTGTTTGACATACCGCCTGACGCTTTGCTAATCTATACTCTCTGAATATACTGTCCATGATTAGTGAAGTGAAGCCTCGAACCGATAAAAACCGGTTTCGCAAATTTCGGGTTATTGTGTTTCAATCATTACGGAGTTTTTTTCTATTAGATTATGATATACTTACTACTTGGTCTTGGTCTTATCCTGGTTGCCATCCTCAGCTCTGCGACTTCCGGATTATGGGGAAAATACACCGATGCAAAAATAATCAAGGTGTTCCTTTTGCCGGGCAGCATCGTTCACGACCTTAGCCACGCGCTCGTATGCCTCATAACGGGAACAACCATTAAAGAATTGAACTTATTTGCGCTCAATGATTCGGAAATTAAGTATGACAAGCCGAAGATTCCGGTGGTGTTTGACTTCCTGGTCGCCGTTGCCCCCATTTTCGGATGCGCCTTTTTTATCTTTTTTATATCAACAATACTTGGTAACCCCATCCGCTTCACGCAATCTATTAATTACGAGTTTCACTTTTCACTTTATGGGTTATTCAATATCATAAAGTATCTCTATATTGCCGTTGTGACAACGTTCTACACCTTCCATCGGCAGTTTCATATCACCAATATATGCCATATCTTCTTTTTGTTGACCGTCCTTGTTTTTTCTTTTTCTATGGCGCCCAAAAAAGAGGATATTAAGTATTTACTACTTGGATTTTTTGTCCTGGCGCTAACCTTTTTCTGTCTGGAAAGATTCGGCGTGCGCCTGTTGAAATATTCGTGGTGGCGTTTTTGCATCCATGATTTATGGGCAATAACCGTCCTGTCCCTCTGCGCTCTGGTCTTTTTGTTTTCTTCAACCCTAGTTCTTGTGGGGATTGTTGCGGGATATCGCAGCACTATTGGACGTAAAGGTTCCGGCGCGGGTAAAGGCTCAAAGGGCAAGGGCGACGGCGATGGAAATAAGGGTGCTGCAAACAAAAGTGCAAGAAAGTAATTCCGGTGTGATTTACTTCAGCAGTCTTTCCACCCCTGTAGGGCTGGTCTTCGTAGCAAAAAATGCGCGCGGGGTTTGTCGGATTTCTTTTCCCCACGACACGGAAAACGGTTTCCTGCACGCCTTTTTCAAAAAAGCCGCAACACCCATCGAAAGAAACGACGTATCCCTACAGTATGAAATTGCCGCTCTAAGGACATACTTCTCCGGTAAACAAGTAACCTTCGATTTCTCCCTGGATATAAGCAGTGGAACCCCGTTTCAGACGAAGGTATGGAAGAAACTGCAGGAGATTCCCTACGGAGAATGCCGGTCTTACCAATGGGTGGCGGAGCAGATCGGGAGTCCCGGGGCATCCAGGGCCGTAGGTTCCGCCAATCACAACAATCCCCTCCCCCCCATAATTCCTTGCCACAGGGTTATTGGTGCGGACGGACGGTTGACCGGTTACGCATCGGGGTTGGCTATAAAAAAATGGCTGCTGGAAGAGGAGTTTCGGGTTGCAGGCAAGGCGCTTGGGCCTTTTGACCCCCGGTTGCAGTAGCAAGGGTTTATCGGTTTTGTAGAATTACCAGTTTTTAGTCTATGGAGTGTTGCAGCAGACCTTGTTTCTGCCTGTTTGCTTTGCCATAAGGAGCGCCGCGTCTGCCTGATCAAATAGTTCATCAGGAGAATTCACGTCCGCTGCGGTATTTTCCCTTATGCCTATCCCCAGGCTAATGGTAACTGAAAGCCTGCCGTGATCGGTGTCTGCTTTTGTGTCTTCTACCGCTATTCTAACCCTTTCCGCCATTTCAACGGAAGGGTCTTTTTGTGTATTTATCAATAAGATAGAAAACTCTTCGCCTCCGTACCTGGCTGCAATATCGCTCTCCCTTACAGTTTTTTTTAAAACGGCGGCAACTGTTTGTAAAACAACGTCTCCTGTGGGATGTCCGTATTTATCATTAAATAGTTTAAAACGATCTATATCAAGCAGGATTATTGAAAGGGGGCGCTGATACCTCTTTGCCATTGCAAATTCTTTCCTTAAAACTTCATTGAAAAACCTGCGGTTATAAAGTTTTGTCAGCTCGTCAGTAAACGCAAGCGTTTCATAATATCTTGCGCTGTTCTCAAGCGTGTTTTGTAATTTTATAATACGCTCGCCTGTTTTTACGCGCGCCAGCACTTCCAGGGGCTCAAAGGGCTTTGGTATGTATTCATCAGCCCCTAATTCCAATCTGACAATCTTGTCATTTAACCCGATGCAGTAATGGGTCTTTCTTTTGAGGTAACGAGTGATGATAAGGTCTTGAAGTATCCACAAAACAGAGCAGTATTAATTTAGTTAAAAGTAAAAGGGTAAATTGATAATATCTCCATGGAGAGTAATCTTACAGAATATGGGGGAAAAGCGTATACGTTTTATCAATATTGGATTCACGTCAAAACATTGAAGATATACTCTTAAAAAGACTTATTGACTTACAATTGTAATAGAGCCGGGTTGGTTGGGCTGAACGTAATCAGTGAAGCCCAAAAACAAAACTGACCGGGGTGCTTGTGAGGAACGTTTGTTTATCTCCATTCCTCAATCCCTCAACCAGTTTTTTATCTGTACGGTTTTTCCCCCTGTCGGGTGAACTTTATTACTAAGACTTTTTTCTCTCTTTTTTACCCACTCGATAGGGAGATGAACCATAATCATCGTCACCATGTAAATCTACTCCTACAAAATATCCCATTGCTCGCCTCAGTCTTACTTTGTTATAATTTACCAACCATCTTTCAAGGTGTCATCCATTTCACTATGGTGGGCGCGCCTGAAGGGGACTTCTATATGATTATCAGGTTTGTAATCTGACCCCGTGTTTGATAAAATAATGCCGTTATGCCCTTGTCAAGAATTTTAAAAGGTTTTGCGCATCACCTTCGAAACAATCTTGACATCCGTTCGTAGCGCCAGTACGCTTTATAGGCGCACTTTTAAAAAGAGGAATTATTCATGCAGAATCAAGAACTTGCTCAGGAAATACTCGCTCGCGCCAAAGACGTCCATGATTACGTCGTCCAAATGAGGAGAGAATTCCACAAATACCCGGAAACGGGTTTTCTTGAAACCCGCACGTCGGGCGTTATTGCTGAAGAGTTACAACGGATGGGCATTAGCGCGCAAACAAATATCGCTAAAACCGGCATCGTCGGCGCGCTTCCCATTCCAAACGCCAAAAAGACGGTTGCCTTTCGGGCGGACATGGACGCATTGCCCATAACGGAAGAAAACTGCCTGGAGTTTAAATCGCAGAACGAGGGTGTTTCACATGCCTGCGGCCACGACGCCAACATGGCAATGCTGCTGGGCGCGGCAAAGCTCATGACCATGATGCAAGGCAGGCTCAAACGGCAGGTGAAATTCATCTTCCAACCCTGTGAGGAACAACACCCCGGTGGCGCCAAAATGATGGTTGACGAAGGGGTTTTGAGCGGTGTTGACGAGATCTACGGCATGCATATCGATCCCTGCATCGCATCAGGCGTTTTTGGATTGCGGCACGGACCAACCATGGCGGCAACGGACCGCATCATTATTACTATTACAGGAAAAGGAGGCCATGCCTCCACCCCACATCTGTGTGTTGATCCCATCGTTATTGCCGCTGAGGTAATATTGGCGATACAGACCATCGTCTCGCGGCGGATAAACCCTTTATCTCCTTGCGTCGTGTCGTTATGCCAGATTGCAGGGGGGACAACCTTTAACGTAATCCCCGACACGGTAAAAATAACGGGTACGGTAAGGACGCTTTCTAAGGAATTACGCCACCGGATGCCGCTCCTGCTTGAAGACACGATCAAAGGAATCACCTCCCTCAATAATGCGTCGTACCAATTTGAATATCTTAGGGGTCATCCACCCCTTAATAATCCTCAGCCTCAGTTGCAGTTTATTCAGGACAAAATTGTTGAGCTTTTTGGCGGCAATGCAGTTGAAAAGATCGATCCCAAAATGGGCGGGGAGGACTTCTCCTACTACCTTGAAAAAATAAAGGGGGCATATATATTTTTAGGTTCCGGATGCCTGGAGAAAGGCACCCAGCATCCTTTGCACAGTCCGCGGTTTCTTCTTGATGAGGATATCCTGTGCAACGGACCGGCTTTATTTGCTTACATTGCGTGCAGTCCATAGTGCAGGTTAGAGGTAATTTAAACGTATAGGAAATTCAAAGTAGGGACACGGCGCGCCGTGTCCCTACGTGTGAATATAAAAAAGGCGCCGAAAGGCCTGATTTATTACAGAACATCAATTTAACTTTTTGAAAGAAACATCCGATATACATCTTATTGTCTCATTAACTGCTATGACATTTTTTAGCAAAACAATTGTGTTTGAGCGGATTTAGGGGTTGCAGGAACAAACAGGGTCTGTTCATAAGCTCAAAACTTACCATTCTCACCACATTCGGCGTCGGGTGCGTTTTGCCCACGTGTAATTTTTATCCGACAGTATCAAACCTTTCAAAGAAAGAGGTACACCATGACAGGTAAGGGATCATGTCAACCGGAAGAAAAAGGTTGTGGAAGCAGCAGCCTGAATATATCAACCCAAAAATTAGGCGACTTATTCATTAATAAAGAAAATATTATTATTTTTAAAGAGGGGCTGTTTGGATTTGAAAATTTAAAAGAGTTTGTCATTATTAACATCGAAGAGTGCCGCCCCTTTGAATGGTTAGTCTCCGTGGAAAACCCCGAAATTACCTTCCCCGTTATTAATCCAATACCCTTTTTTACGGATTACCAGCCGATGCAGCAAATCGAAGACCTTGCCGCATTAGAAACAAAAGACCCCAAATGTATTGAAACGTTTTGCATCGTCACGTTAGGCGACAAGCCGGAAAATGCCACGGTAAACCTCAAGGGGCCTATCCTTATTAACACGCAAAATAAATTAGGAAAGCAATTCGTGTTGCTGGAGGACTATTACAGCCTAAATCACCCGCTTGTTAAGAAGTAGTCGACTGATATCATGCGGACACCGGCGAGTATAACAGCGTTTCGGAAAAGGATTTTCAGGTAGCGCGTTATTGAGAAGAATGGGGTAACGAAAGGCCTTCGGCGTCGAAAAGATTATTACCGTTCTCAATAACAATAAGTTTGTAAATATACGAGAAAAACGATATACTGTTTTGCGTTTTTTTAAAAAAGGTATACCAGGTAAACTGTTATCAACGCGGAATGGAATAATAGAGCAATCGTTCGATACCGAGTGTTTTCATTGTTTGCACTTGGTGCGCTTAGCCCCGTGTAATTTATATCCAGCGGCATTGAACCTTTTAAAGAAAGAGGTGGATTATGACAGGAATGGGATCGTGTCAACCGGCAGGAAAAGGAAAAGCAGGTTGTGGAAGTGGAGGGTCAAATCTATCAGCCCCTAAATTAGGTGAAGTCCTCATTAAAAAAGAAAACATTATCACCTTTAAAGACGGCCTATTGGGATTTGAAGACTTACGAGAGTTTGTCATCCTCAACATCGAAGAATGGCATCCTTTTGAATGGCTGGTTTCTGTGGAAAATCCGGACGTTACGTTCCCCATAGTCAACCCGACGCCGTTTTTTAATGACTACAGCCCGATGCAACAGATAGAAGATTTTTCTGCCATAGGGGCAAAAGACAAGAAAGGCGTTGAGACCTTTTGTACCGTAACCTTAGGCGTAAATCCGGAAAACGCCACGGTGAACCTGAAGGGGCCTATTCTTATCAACACGCAAAACAAGACAGGAAAACAATACGTATTGGAAGGGGTATTTTCGCTCAGCCATCCATTTGTTAAAACGTCCGGCGGAAAAAGCAGTTGCGGGAGCGACAGCGTAAAGATATCCAGCTCCAAACTGGGAGAACTCCTCGTTAAAAAAGAAAACATTATCACCTTTAAAGACGGTTTGATGGGATTTGAAGAGTTACGAGAGTTTGTCATCCTCAATATCGAAGAATGGCGTCCTTTTGAATGGCTGGTTTCTGTGGAAAATCCGGACGTCACGTTCCCCATAGTTAACCCGACGCCGTTTTTTGCGGATTACAACCCGGCACAACAGATACAAGATATTTCCGCGATAGGGGCAAAAGACAAAAAAAGCGTGGAGACACTTTGTACCGTTACGTTGGGCAATAAGCCGGAAAATGCCACAGTGAATTTGAAGGGTCCGATCCTTATTAATCAGCAAAGCAGGGTAGGAAAACAATATGTGTTGGAAGGGAAACAGTATACACTAAACCATCCATTTGTTAAGAAGTCCGTTAAGAAGTAATCGCTTTATTGTGACAGTTTGCGTTGTATAGGCAATGGCCGATAACATCCCCCTGAACCCTCATTTTTTAAAAAGAACGTTAATACTTCCTTTTAGAAAATGGGGACAGAGGGGTTGTGTTTCAGGACTTACTTAAATGCGGCGGAATCGTTGTTTTTTTAAAGGAAGACCATGCTGATATTGACCAGAAAACAGGGAGAAAGCATAACTATTGGGAATGAAATAAAGATTACCATCCTTGAATGCCAGAATAAACAAGTTAAGCTCGGCATTGTAGCGCCAAAGGAAGTCAAGGTGCATCGGGAAGAAATCTTTGAAAAAATACAGGAACAAAACAGAAAAGCAGTTGCAATGTCGAAGGATGAACTCATAAAAATAGCGCGGAAGTGGCAGTCAAACAATCCCTAGCACCGTATGTATGTGGAGGAGGAAGTTTGGTTGCGGCTGTGCCGCGTTAGGTTATATTGTGTCAAACCCCAGGGAGAAGTGGCTTGTGCCTCTGAATTGTGTAAAGTGTGTTTTGAAATGAATGCTGTGAGACTGACTACGGTAGAACAACATGATTCGTCTGAATAGTATTTGCTTGTCGTTTGGCAGCGACGTCATATTCGACGACGTCTCCCTGCACATTCGAAGAAGCGACCGGATTGGCCTCATCGGCAAGAATGGCGCGGGTAAATCAACCCTTTTTAAACTCCTTTGCAAAGGTATCGAGCCGAATAGCGGCAGTATTATCTCCGCAAAAGATACCAACGTCGGCTATCTCCCGCAAGAAGGCTTTGTCTTTAAAAACAAGACGGTTTTTGAAGAAGCCCGTTCTGCTTTTGAAGACATTATTAACCTTAAATGCCAAATCGATACCATTCACGCCCGACTTGAAGACCCGTCACTGGACGAAGAAGAACACCAGTTGTTCCTGGACCGCTATGCCCACCTGCAGCATCAACTGGACGTTGTCAACGGCTCCAAAGTCGATGCGGAGACGAGCAAGGTGCTAAAGGGCATGGGATTCAGGGACTCCGACTTTACAAAAGCCATCGGCGAATTGAGCGGAGGCTGGCAGATGCGCGTTGCCCTTTCCCGGCTGCTCCTTCAGGAACCGAATCTACTCCTTTTAGATGAACCGACAAACCACCTTGATATTGATTCCATCCTCTGGCTCGAGTCGTACCTCAAGGAATTCAAAGGGGGGCTGATCCTCATATCCCACGACAGGGCATTTCTCGACCGGAACGTCACCAAGATATGGGAATTGGAAAGGGGGAATGTCACTGAATACAGTGGAAACTATTCCTTTTATGAAATTGAAAAGGAGAACCGGAAAGAACTCCAGACGGCGCGTTACACCAACCAGCAGAAAAAGATTAAAGAAGTGGAGCGCTTTATTGAGCGGTTCAGGGCGAAGAACACAAAGGCATCGCAGGTGCAAAGCCGCATCCACATGCTTGAAAAAATGGAGAAGGAGGAACTCCCTGAAAATGACGAATCCCAGGTAAAATTCAGGTTTCGCGAATCGAAGCAAAGCGGCGTAACCGTCCTGGACGTTAAAGACGTTGCCCATCAATACGACGGCAGATTCATCTTCCGGAACGTATGCTTCTCGATTGAACGGGGAGAAAAGATTGCCCTTGTAGGACAAAATGGGTCCGGGAAATCCACCTTATCACGCATCCTGGCCGGTTTGGAACAACCCTGCTCAGGTACCCTCAAATTGGGGCATAACGTCCTTTTTGACTATTTTGCGCAGGAACATGCGGAAAAACTTAATAACAACAACACCGTGCTGCAGGAAGTAGAGTCAGTCGCGCCATTTTCCATGATCCCGCAGGTAAGGCACATCCTGGGCGCATTTTTGTTCAGCGGAGACGACGTCTTCAAGGCCGTTAGCGTTCTGAGCGGCGGCGAGAAGTCGCGCCTCTCACTTGCCAAGATACTCTTAAAACCGACCAATTTCCTCCTCCTCGACGAACCGACCAATCACATCGACATTGCCACGAAAAAGATTTTAAAGGCCGCCTTGCTGGACTATGCAGGAAGCCTGCTGATTGTATCGCACGACAGGGACTTTCTTGACGGCCTGGTAACAAAGGTTTTCGAACTAAAAGACAATCGGCTCCACGTTCACCTGAGTGGCTTCAGGGAATTCCTCGACGCGAAAACGGCAAGCATGTCTCTCGAAACGAGAAGCAACAAAGGCGCGGCAAGCCAGCCTGCCGGCGTACGGACGCCGGGTACACCCAGGTCCGTCAGGGATAATACCACCCCGAACATCGTATCACCAGCGGCAAAGACAGACGAATCCCTCTCGCAAAAGCAACTTTACCTTCAAAAAAAAGACCAAAACGCCCGCAAGCGAAAACTCACAAAAGAGGCGCAAAACATCGAGGAAAGAACCGTTTCACTGGAAGCCGAAAAAAAGGAACTGGACAACGTCCTCCTGGATACCACCCTTTACAGCAATAAGGAGAAAGCCGTTGAAGTCAACAAGCAGTACCAGTCCGTCACACAAGAACTAAACACCCTCTATAAAGAGTGGGAAGATATCCACGCAGAGCTGGAAGCGATAGCAGCCGACGAGGTGGAGAAGAAGTAGTTTTCCCCGTTTTTTTGAAGGGACACGTTGTCAGTAATCAGGTTTCATCCACCCAATCCACTTCCTCTTTTCCCGGGTATTCAATAGGGCTGATAAAATAAAAATACTTGCAATTTTTTTCGTTTTTTGTTTCACTATCGCACAGCATTAAGGGAAAATGCAAGTAATTTTCTATCCTCTAATCTTCGACTTTGCCAGCAGAGGAGGGTATCCTGTGCAACAAACTCGCTCCATAAAAACAAGCCCGGACAGTGTTAACGAACGTCCGGCAGATACCTCAAAGACGGGTCACAAGCCGAAACTACTGGACCGTCTTCGTGAAGCACTTTCAGCCTTACTGTTCCTCTATCGCCACGTGATTGGTCGCGAAGTCGGCGATCTCAGTAACATCATCCGTGCCCGAAAGCCAACACGCCTGCCCGTGGTTATGACCCGCGATGAAGTAAAAGCCGTATTGTCGAACCTTTCGGACGACAAGCGGCTGATGGCCTCGCTTATGTACGGCGCGGGGCTGCGCCCAATGGAATGCCTGCGCCTGCGGGTTCAGGATATTGACTTTGCGCGGAACGAGATACTCATTCGCGACGGTAAGGGAGCGAAAGACCGGATCACCATGCTTCCGGAATCGCTCAAGGCACCGCTTCAGGCGTGTCTCAAGAAAGGCAAGGCGATCCATGAGAAAGACCTGGCCGAAGGCTGGGGACACGTTCAAATGCCCGGCGCACTCGATCGCGCTCCGCACGCACAAATCGGCGGCCCCACCCGCTTTCAGGAGGTCTCGTAGCGAGGGCGGGTTCCCGCACCCGCGCGGCGGGTGAAGCCAACCGTTATGCGTACGCATCCATCTGTCAGTATTCAATATGTAGAGGAAAATTTCTAACATGCCGAAGACATTTTCTCAGGAATTGCTTATCTTGGTAATCGATAAGATTATTATCGGCCTGTTGATTGCTGTTGCCGGTTATTTTTTAAGCAAATTATTAGAAAAATTCAAAGGCGAGCAAGCATTACGTAAAGAATTTGAGACGTTGCGTGATCAAACTACACTAAATCACATTCAACGTCAGATTGAAGAATTATACAGCCCCTTGCTTGGCCTGATTGCGCAATCAAAAATTGTATTCGATGTTTCTAAACGTAAACTCCCGCATATTAGCGATAAACCAAAAGACAAAATTACAGATGAAGAAGGAGAGACCTGGCGTTATTTTATCGAGAATTATTTTCTTCCTATTAATAAACAAATGGCTGATTTAATACGAACAAAAATATACCTGATTTCAGAAGATGAACTTCCTGAAAGTTTCAGAATGTTTTTGATGCACCAAGCGCAATTTGAGTGTCTTCATAGTTTATGGCGAGACAAGGGGATATCTTCTGACGAAATTAAAGGTATCGGGTGGCCAGCAGGCTTCGATGATGATGTTCATAATTCATTGACCAATCTCAGAAAAAACTACAATGAATATTTGAAACGCATTGAAAAGGCCGCATAACAATCGGCTCAACCTGACCGCGAGAAGCTCGTGGTCGCTACCGCAACAAGCGCCTTGGCGCGGCAGGTTAGCCGAGTTGTTGGGCATAGCAAAATAATATGATCGAAAATCCTGAACCGAAAAACTGGAAAACTCTTCAAGCTGGTGTTTGTAAGATATTCAAAGAAATTGGGCTTCACGCAGAAGAGAATAAATTAGTCACGACTCCAAGAGGGTCAATATCACTTGATGTTTTCGCGGTGGATCCAGGCAGTGTTGATTCAATTCAATATGTTGTCGAATGTAAGAATTGGAAAAATACAATTCCACAGAGCGTTGTCCACGCGTTTACTACAGTAATGCACGAAGTCGGCGCAAATATGGGCTATATAATTTCCCAAAAAGGTCTCCAGAAAGGTGCAAGGAATTATCTCCAGAATACAAATATTAAAGATATTACATTTGCAGATTTCCAGAAGCATTATTTAAGAATATGGATAGAACGTCAGTTCTGCCTTACTATTTGGAATGTTGCTGATGCGCTCATCCAGTACACTGAGCCGATTAATTCGCGAAGAGAAAGGTTCAGAGAAAGTTTATCACCTGAGCTTAATGATCGATTTAGTGTCTGGACGTAAACACTCCAAAGCCGCGTAAAACAAGGCAAAGCAGGTGGAAATAGTGGGGTAAAGAGATTGAATATTTTCGTTGAAAATGGTAAAATAAGCGAAAATAAAGGGAATCCCGGTGGAAAGAGTCCTGAAATTCGATTCATTAACCCAAAAGCCAAAGGACATTCGATAAGAAAATGAGGGGGAAGAAAAAGACGGGGAGATATGGGATGGAGTTGTGGCATATATTG
>CAYJPZ010000086.1:0-16264 GCA_964372185.1 uncultured candidatus Brocadiaceae bacterium | reverse complement strand
CCGGATGACCGTAAAGAATTGCCCATAATGGCCTGTGAGACCGTCCAGATACAACTGGACAAAATTGAGTTGCGACGTCCGCGTGAGTGGGGAACGTGCTGGTTGGGATTGTATTTGTGGGATATGCTGGGGGGAAGATTATTCGCTGGCGCAGAAAGACAAGCCGTATCGTTGTTTGGATTTGTTGCTCAAGCATCGCGATGAGCTGTTTGAGTATTTGAAAGGGACTCTTTCCATCCGTCCCATCTGGCACCAATTGGAAGAGAGAAATCGAAGATTCCTTTTGCAATGGAGATGTAACTCAAGGCTTCAGCCTTGATGGACTCCAGCTTCGTCCATCAGTGCCGTGGACGCTGCGTCCCACATTTCCGACGGGTTTCCATTATTTTTTCGTAGATCGAAGGCCATGACCTCTTTGCGTAGATAATGGGTATTCCTCTGTTGTTAGCCAACCTCTTTATCTTGGCAGAGAGGTTATGGTTTACGTAATCATACAGCACGATGATGAAATCAGGGGTTTGCGGAATCCTGTCGTGTATCTTTTGATTGCTCCTGCCGGAGAAGTGATGGATTTCAGAAAAACCGAACTTATTGAGTTCCCTTATAATACTTCCCAGGCGGTCGCCACCAACGATCAACACAGACATTATTTCACCTTTCCCTGTGGCTTGTGTTTTTTTATTCGATTCTGACGGCCTTTCAGTCCTAACATTGAATTTCCTATACGTAGGTTTATAGCAGTGTTTCACATCAAAGGACGCCAATAATAAGGCATGGCAACGCGAACCGTTTGCTTCTGTTGGGTTTCAAGCCTTAACACAACATGCAAAGCGGTGTTTTAGTCAAGCCGGCCAAACATCCTGAAATAGCCGCCTATATCGAGGGTGTGATTACCATCATGCAAAACGATATGGTCTCGACCTGCCCCGTTATGTAAAATCCAGTACATCAAAAAGGCATCACACAAATCTAACCCCGTATATTCAGCGCCTAACAACCCTGCATCCTGGAGATGCTTAACACTAACAATCTCTTCCATACATCCCTCCCATAAATTAGGTCGCCTACGGCGACGGCTTTTTCTTGTAGCGCCGACCTTTATGTCATTTCATACTATAATAAGTTGGGTTTCGTCAAAAAGAGAACCGAACGGCTTTCCATAAAAAACTTCCTGATTATTTCAGTTAACAAAATACATGCCAAAACAGAAAGGAGGGTGATTTTCCCAGATTATTTAAAGATCAGGACTCTCACTTATGCCATTCCATCCCATGAATCTCCCACTGGTGGGTGGGGTTGGATAAGATCGTATCCTTTTACCGTAACGATTGTTACCTATACGCCTCCCCGCAAACCCGCATAAAAAAATAAAAATTCCTGTGCCATTAAATTTAAATTTTTAAAAAAAGGGGTGGGACTATTAGTTCCAAGGGGAAAAAGTGTGTCATGGCACACAAGTGTACCAGGACAAAGTGTGTCATGGCACACTTTACCACAGAGGCCATAGAGGAAAAACCTGTATAGTCAAACAAGTCAGGTTTACAATCAGAGACACCCTGTTGTTGTAACGGGACGCAGAGCGTCCTAACACTGTATTCCCGCGCTGGAACGTGGGAATGAGTTGATGTAGGGACACGGTGCCCCGTGTCCCAGTGTGTGAACACGGAAAAGCTGCCGAAGGCCTAATTTATGTTTAGGATTTTTATTTATGGTGGTTTGCGGGGATGTGTGGTTTTGGTGGTAAGCTGTTTGAACCGATTAAACCGATTAAACTGTTTAAACGGTTTAATGTCCCGGGTGTTTTGTCTAATAAAGCTCTATTTTTCTATCTTTAGTTTTTATTGAATTCAACAGGATTTGTTCGAAGGTAAATAGAGATAGCGACTATTTATCAATAAACAGAAAAAGGAATCGTTCATTATACATCCGTTAAACAGAAAGATATTGGTGAATTCCCGGCTTAAAATAATCGGGTGTTATGTTGAGATGGTCAAAAAAAGGCCTTTCGTCGCAGACGTTGCCGTCAAGGAGCATCGTTATTTGGTCATTCGTAACGGGAAAAAATGGTAACCAATCGAGCATCTCAGCCATGATTTGCATGACAAATACCGGGATGTGTATCTTATGCGGCGGCACGCATAGGGCCTCACCTATCGTATCGATAATAGCGTCAAACTCCAACCTTTCCGGGCCTCCCACGTCAAAGCACTTGCCTATCGTATCGCTGCGCTCAAGCGAATTTACAAAGCCTTGTGAAACGTTTTCAACGGATACCGGCTGCAACTGATATTTTCCATTTCCCACGACGGGTACGAATTGTTGCCGCCTGAGCATGTTGGCAAAGAGATTGACAAAGCTATCGCCCGGTCCAAATATAACTGAAGGGCGAAAAACGGTGTATGCCAGCCCGCTATTCCTTACATATTCCTCGGCGCGATATTTGGTTTGCAGATAGGGTGTCTTCCCGTTTTGCCGCGCTCCCAACGAGCTCATTTGTAAGAAACGGCGCACGCCCTGTGACTTGGCGGCATTAACAAGATTGGCCGTTCCCTCATAATGCATCTTTTCAAAGGTGATTCCCTTGCCGGGAAACGACCTGATGATGCCGACAAGGTTAATAACGGCGTCGCACCCCGCCAGCTTGCCCTCCAGGCTGTTCAGATCGGTGACGTCGCCGTGTATCACTTCAACGCCTTTGGCCTGATAGGACACGAGCTTTTGTTCTGACCCCTGCCGGACGAGACATCTGACCTGATAATTCTTTTCGAGCAAATCCCGGAGTATTCGTTTTCCAACAAAACCTGTGCTGCCGGTTAAAAATATCTTCATGTTATTCCCATGCCTTTCTTGCCTGTTTTTATCTTTTTTTGTGTATTCTGATATAGTCGTATTCTATCAGTATTTTCAAGGCCTTCAAGGGAATTTAATTCTTGTGTGGTTTGATATAGTTTTATCACAGGGTACGACAAGAGTACGGTATGGAATTGCCGATTTAACAATCAAGCCTGGTGGAATCCTTAAGGAATTGGAACGAGTGGCAGGAATTCGAGGCAGTAAAAAAGCGAAAAGAGGTTCTGACGGCAATAACAGTTCCCGAACGTTCATTAAAAATTTCGTGGCTCAAAATCAAAACAGGCCGTAAACCGGCCTGCTCACGACCCCTCACAGGATTTAAATCAGTCCACCTGATATCACCCCTTAGTATTCGGGACATTGGTTCAAATCCTCAGTTAAACCTTCCTCCGCCATTGCTTTTTCAAAGGGGATGTCGAGCTTGGCACATTCTTTAGCTAAACGAGTGCGTTTAAGACGTTTCAGTTTCTCTTCTATCGCTTCCTGTATTGCTTGGCTACGATTTTGAAAAACATGTTCACTAACGAGTCTATCTATGTCTTCAATAAATTGTTCGTCTAATGTGATGGCAATTTTTGCTTTTCTCATAATTTACCTCATTATTCAACACATTTTTAAATAAGAACAACAACGCGCTGAATGCCTGATTCTGAGTTGAAGACGACACCCTTTGCTTCAATGCCAGATAATTTACATAATTACGGACGTCATTTGAATCCAATGTATCTATTTCACATTTGATTCCCTTCGAATCTAAAATAAAGGTATGAAATTTTTTTGCCCATGCAATATAACTTTGCTCCGTGCTGTATGAATAATGTTTTAAACGTAGTAATTCCCGTAATGTATCAATAACAGCATTAAAGTCGGGGAATTTACTATGGTTATTCTTATGGTAGTTTGGATCCATTAACGATTTGTCGCCTTCAAGAAAATTATTAACATATAGATGTAATGCTGCCTCGGCCTGCTCTATTTGCCAGTCTTTTATTTCTTCATCATTGGATAGAGATTCCAAAAACTTCTCAATCCTGATATCAACGGTAAAATCCTCATTTCTGTTTGAAAACGATAGAAATTTACTCACCCATAAGGCATAAAACGGGACATTTTTTTCAGGAACAAGTTTATTGAAAATTAAATATTTTTGATATTCCGGTAGTATATTATTCAACATAAAATCCTTAAATTGGCAAATATTCCATAAAATATAAAGTTCTTATTTTGTAGTATTATATAGATTATGAGAATCCTTATCAATATTTTTCCTAATATTTCCTTGACCGGTAGCGGATATCCGGCTATAATCTGGCAACGCTATTGTAAGCTTTTAGTAATCTAGAACTTCGTATATTAATTGTTATCAAAAAACAAATTATCCTGTCAATTCCTTTGTATTCCTATCAATTACGATGGAGTTGATTACAGTTTGACTATCCACATATACTGTTAAGATTCCCCACTGGCTATGATCGCTCGTGTGGTAAGTCCCAGGAGCATGCTATGTCGGAAGAAGACTGCCCCGAAGAGACCACTAAAGAAAAGTGAAGATTCCTAAAACTGTACTTATTTAGCCAAGTGAAGTTTGGTTGTATGAACGTCAAAATAAGTATGCCTTTCCACCTGTCACCCTGAGTGGAACGAAGGGTCTCGCGTTTTTGGAGTAAGAGATTCTTCGTTTCTCTCAGAATGACAACCAAACTTCACCTGGCTAAATAAGTATAATGTCACCAGGATTACTATAGGGATATTAATCATTGATACTTATCCTGTTTTCTTGATATCACTCAATTTGTAATGTTAACAAGTTAGATTTATAGTAGTGGGAATTTTATATGTCACTATTTATGTCAAATATTCCTTGACTTACTCTGTACTATTTGTGAAATTAAAGAAAACTTGTTAATAACTTTGTTAGCTGGTAGGAAGACAGATACAGTATGAAGAAAATTAGGGATTATGATTTGACGCCCCAGCTTTTGGAGTCATACCAGAGCGCTGCCTTAGACAATGCCCGTGAACTACTAGACGAGGCCAGGCTTTTGCTTAGTAACGGACATTTTTCAAGAGCCTACTTTCTGTCTCTTGCTTCAATTGAAGAGGCCGGAAAGGCCTATATGGCGTTTGACGCAAAAGGAAGGAATCTTAAAGATAGTGGTCTTTGCAGTAAGATCAAAGAAAGATTAGAGGATCATTCAAGTAAAATTACCTGTGCGTTTGTGGGTTGGATATCTTTTTCAGATTCCCAGCGGGAAGCTATAAAAAAGTTGGTAGATCTAATGATTCATCTCAAACGTGGTAGGGAAAAATCGATGTATATCGATTTGAAAGACGATGGGATTACTCTATCCGTTCCGCGTGAAGTTGTTCGTCCTGTTGCTGCACGAGACTGCGTTAATCTATCCGAAAACTGTCTTCATCATACAGGGCTGTATTTGCGGAATAATGAGCCTGCCAAAAGAACCTCTCATCAAGATAAACTGTTATGTATTAAGCAAAAGACCCTAACAGAAATGCTCAACACCGAAGATTTCTGGGAGTTCTATATTAACGAACTAGAACAAGGCAACGAATCCTTCGATAAGGCGGCGGTAACTTATCATGATAGCTTTTACAAGAAGAAAAAAGTCTTCAAGCAGACAACCAGCTAACAAGGCGCTGGAGAATCGACGCTTATCAGCTCAAGCGCTAGGACTATTAAGCAAGACGGAATGGGTGACCCCCTATTTCCTAAGATTAAAAAGAACTTGTTAATAACTTTGTTAGGTTTGCGAATTCAGATGATTAATATCAAGAACTCTGTAGAATTTGGGAGGCTCCTTAAAACGCTATCGGACGACATTGTCGATGCTCATATTCATTATCAAATGTATTGGGAATTAAACCAAGCCCTAAATCAGCATCCATTGGTCGTCCAACAGTCAAATACCTTTTGGACGTTTACACTTCAGGCGCATCTCAACTCGAGCGTTTATACGCTATGCCGAATCTACGACAAGAACGATCGCTCCCTTCATTTGTATAGTTGGTTATCCACAATAGAGAAAAACCTTCATCTTTTCGATGAGGGCGCATTCAGGGAACGTCTGAAGGATAATCCTCATGTTGATAGTCTGGCTCGTTCTTTAACAAAGCCAGACGAGACGGTGCTAAAACAAGACATTCTGTTATGTTCGACTAATGATCCACTCGTAAAAAATTTGACTACCCAAAGAGGGAGTCGTATTGCACACAAGAACGCAAAGCACATTGTCGCTGAACGAGATATAGGAGGTGAATATCCTCTAACATTCTCTGATGTAGCCAAGCTTCTTGAGCGTGCGAGCACTATACTAAACCGATATAGTTATCTATTTGGGGCAAATGTTTACTCTACCCAGGTCGTTGGTCACAATGACTATAAATACATCTTCAAATGTGTGGAGGAAAAAGTTGAGGTGTCTCAAAAAGAATGGAGGCAACAAACCTAACCACGAACCCCGAGTTGCAGACGACATCCGGAAGCATGCCTTGGCGCTTCGCAGGTAACGTTCACGGCAGATGCAGCGGAACTTTATTCGTTATGTGAAATAGGTGAAATAGATAAGATGAAAATATATAAATATCTTCAAGAGCAATATCTGGATTCTTTTGTAAATAAAGGGCAGGTACTTTTTAGATCACTATCATACTTTAAAGGTTATGAAGACCGTATTCGTGGGGATCAATTCGAGGGAACAAAAAAGTTTAAGCCTACAAATGGATTGGAGATAACTAAAACAACTGGTGAACGATTAACGATCCCATATTCATTTGAGTCAACAGTAAAAACGGATGATATTTTTGTGTTTTGTGCCAGTAAGGTACGCAGTAAAGAACTTGCACAGGAATTTGACACAAATGCATGTATTGAAATTAATGTTGATGAGTTTTCCTTGAAACTTAATCCTGCTCTTCTTGCTTTACAGAATGTTACACATAAGAATATCGTACATCAAGAGGTAGAATATTATTCTGAGACAAAACCACCAATAATAGATTGGGAATTGCCTGAGAAAATAGCCTTTTCCAAACTTGATTACTTCATGCGACAACAGGAGTACCGATTTGCCTTTTGCTTTGGTGATGCATTTAGTATTGGTTCTACAGTACAGTGCTTGGTTGGAACCGGAAATGATAGAACATTTGTCGCATCCAATTACTGTCATCAAATACTAGAACTGGGCAACATAAACAATATCTGTCAATTGCATAAAATCACATAACAAAACAATGCACCGGACGCACAAAAGCGGTGCGCCGGTGATTTCTGGCGTTGCATAAAGAAAAAGGATGAAATGATAAATGCTGAATTTGTTAGGCAATGGTCTTCTCATTATGACGTAAAGTATGACGAAAGTCACTATGATCCCTACATTGTCAAAGCACGGAATGGGGACAAAGAAGCCTTACGTAAAGTGACTGAATGGAAAAATCCCCGAAAAGACGGAAGTCCAATGGATTTTTCAAGACACCAAAAAAAAGAATCATCATTCCAATACTTTATAAATAGATTACCTAAGTATTTGGGAGAAAAAGGAGAAAATGAACTCAGACACGATTTTAAAAATCGTGCTCCCATTTGGTCTATTTTCTGGCATCACGTTCTTTTTCAAACGCCTATCTTTGATAGATATACCCATATGGCGTATTACTGGGACGAAACAGGAATAATCCTGAATGTGAGCGTTGCAAAAATCAAAGCACCTAATCATTGGCAAATTTATAATCAATATCGGGCATGGTTTGAAAAGACTTTAAAAAGGCTTAAAGAAGAGGACAATTCTATTTCCGAGCGACAATTGGATAGATCGCTTTTCTGTTGGGGTGAAGCAGAAGTAAAAAAACAAAATCAAAAAAATAAATCAGAAATTTGCAATAATGCACTACAGCGGATTCTTAATAGCGGCGAAAATCACGCCGCCATTAAGAACCGCTGAGTTTGTAGCGTTATGATTGATTAAAATGAAAGGATTAAGATGAAACTAAATAAAAATATTGTAAAACTATCTCAAATGAAAAATATTGTTAATGATGAATATGTCGATGCCTCTATAAAAGATCGGATAGAAATGGTTTGGGATATTACGCAAGAACTATGGGCAATTTCAACAAAAGGAACTATAAGTGCTAAATCAAGATTACAAAGAAATGTTACAAATCTTACAAAAGCATGATGTAGATTATATTTTGGTTGGCGCGTATGCGTTAGCTGCCCACGGCTACCCTCGAAGTACTCTTGATATTGACATTTGGGTTAAACCAGACAAGGGTAATTCCGTAAAACTTTACAAGGCATTGGTAGAATTCGGTGCCCCTCTTGATGCTATTAATGAAGATACTTTTAAGGAAAAAGGAATTATATTCCAAATTGGTGTTGCACCATGCCGGATTGACATTATAACAGAAATTTCCGGCGATATAAAATTTGCAGATGCTAAAAGACGCTCTATTAAAGTCAAATTCGAAGGAATTTCCCCAAATATATTGTCCGTTGATGATTTAATTAAAAACAAGGAAGCAATAGGTAGACCAAAAGATATTGAAGATGCAAAAAGGCTAAAAAACAAATCATAACGAGGCAATGCAGCCAACCGTAAAAAGCACGGCGGCTGATTTTTTTGTTATACGGCAATAATAAACATGGAAGATTGGAGGAGATGTGGGTATCCCTGAAGGGTCTGTAATCATATGGACTGGCTATATGAAGCATAGAGCAGAATTAAGGGGATTTGAATTTTCAAAGATTGAAAATATATTGAGACATTCAGCAGAAAAATACCTTGATACAGCAACCCAACGATTAATTTTAGTAGGCAAACATGATGATATACTGGTTATAATTCCATATGAGAAACATGGAAACGAAATAACACCAATCACAATTCATGCAACTACACAACAACAAATTAAGTTCCGACTTAAAACGGGGAGGTTTATATATGGATAAAACAAAAATGGCATATTTTAAAGAGGAAGATATCTTGCATATAGTTATCTCTGACGAAAAAGAATCAGATAGCGTTGAGTTAAGCCCAAATATTACTGCCGAATTGAATGAAAGTGGTGAATTAATCGGCATAGAGATATTAGAAGCGAGTTCTTTTCTGCGCGATTCTATATTAGAATCATCACAGGCTAAGATATTGAAATTAAAGAAACCGTATAACAAATCAATACAGCGGACACGGTAAAACAGTGCCGCTGGAGCAAGAAAGGGGTCGCATCTTAAAATTTAAATAATGGGTAAAACATCAATATTTATTATTTAAGATGCGACCCTTCGACCCTTGCGTTTCGCCGGTGATGTTCTCGTTAGGCTACAATAATTTATTAGAAAAAATTTAATAGGGGGGTACAAAATGCAGACATTAAAAGAAGAAGCGATTGAGGCAATATCAAAACTACCAGAATCGGCTGATATTGATGATATAATGTATAGACTTTATGTAATAGATAAAATTAAAAAAGGACAAGACGCTATAAAGAAAGGAAAAACTATTTCAGTCCAATCATTGAAAGAAGAAGTAAAAACATGGTAATCTGGTCTATCCCGGCAAAACAAGATTTAAAGAATATCTATGATTATATTGCAACTGATTCAAAATACTATGCGATAAAGGTGTCTCAAGAATTCATTGAAAGATCAGAGAAGTTAGCAGCCTTTCCTAAAATGGGCAGGGTTGTTCCAGAGATTAGTAATCCAAGCATACGGGAATTGATTATTTATTCATATCGTCTCATTTATGAGATATCTCCCAATAGAATAGAAATTCTTGCAATAATTCATGGCAAACAAAATTTTGAGGAAACATTTGATATTGAAAATTAAAGCCTAACAAATCAATTCAGCCGACCGCAAAAAGCGCGGCGGCTGATTTTGGGCGTAGAACGAAACCGCTTCGCGGTAGCATTGCGCGTAGTGTAGAGCATCACATAGTAGTTCTTTGAAAACAAGCAAGCAAGATGGGGAGATTACGTGAGCAAATGGTAGCGGATATGGAGTCGAGGAATTTCAGTCCCAAGATAATCAAAGCATATCTGGGACATGTGACAGCCTTTGCGAAGCTTTTGGGTAGATCGCCAGCCGAGATGGGCAAACACGAGATTCGAAGATATTTGCAATATCTGAGGAAGGAAAAGAAGGTCAGTTGGTCAAACACCAATATAGCCTACTGTGCGCTTAAGTTTTTTTATGGAGAGACACGGCACCGGGAGTTCCCGGTCAAGAAAATTCCCCGTCCTAAAGGTGAGAAGAAGTTGCCCGTGGTATTGTCCTATTCGGAAATAAAGGCGATATTTGATGCAATAGACAACCTGAAACACCGGGTGATTTTGATGACCACATATTCGGGTGGGTTGCGGGTGAGCGAGGTGGCGAATTTGAGAGTTTGCGACATAGACAGCAAGCAGATACGGGTGAATCAGGGGAAGGGGAAAAAGGATCGTTACACCTTGCTGTCATCAGTAATCCTTGAGCATCTGCGTATGTATTGGAGAGAGTACCGTCCAAGCACATGGTTATTTCCCGGAAGCCATAACGACAAGCCCCTCCATGTGACCGCAATTCAAAGGGTATTCCAATTGGCTAAAAAGAAGCCAATATAAATAAGCCGGCAACAATTCATACCCTTCGCCACAGTTTTGCCACGCACCTTCCGGTGTATATCCTGAAAGCCATGAGTGCAATAGAGAGTTGTCGCACGGCGCTTTTTGTAGAGATACGGAAGGCAAAGTTACGATTTAGTTTCTTAATAAAACGTGAAATGCAATCATGGTTTTATCCAGGTACGCCTGAAACGAATCGTTTCCTCTCTTCGTAAGCCGGTCATCCCCCAAGTCGCACTTTAATCTTTTTATCATTCTTTCCACAGATGGACGGCGAGACATGATGGCCTTAAACCTCTTCGCCATCAGAGGGTCTTGTGTATCTATGTGCGGTAAGAGGTCAAAAGAGATATTTATTATCCTGCTACCGGTTGCGTTTGGGCAACAATTCTCACGATGACTGCAAGCGCGGCATACCGGCACGCCGTCTGAGTCCTTCGGCGCTTGATAGATAAACTTTTCATGTTCGTATCTCATCCCCTGGTACTCCATCTCGCATCCCGCCTTACACACCGGAATGCCATACGGTGTAATCTTGTCTATCCCCCGAGGAAGATTTTCCGTGATATCCTTTTTTCCTCTTGGATTGAAAGATGCTTTTAGCTCTATACCCCATTCGTCCTTGAATTTCGCCTTAATCTCATCACTCTCGCTTGCGCTGTCATACAATACCCTTTCGACCAACGGTTGAATCTCCGGATATATCTCAAAGAGTTCCTTCACGTGCGGGTATAATGTCTTTCCATCAAAGGTCGCTGCATCTTTTATTGCACGCGCATCCAACGGCACCCCTTGCAAAACCGGGGTTACTCTTCACTATCCTATCCACCTTGTCCGGCTCGCCGGGAAAACCCATTATCGTTACTCCTATAAAACTCTTCAGCAAACCAAAAAAACACTTTGGCTTTTTACCTCCTAATCGAAATGGCACCTTGCCGGGCGCTATACTCTCCGGAGATACCCCTGATGGCGGCAACTCCTCTATTTTTGCCCTGAATAAAACATCTTCTCCTATCTCGCTGGCGCTCTTCATCGTTACTCGAGAAAAAAGTAATCTCTGCCTCGCTTTTCCTCGAATATAAGCCTTTTTGCTCGATTGTGCTTGTTTACTGTTCGTCTATTTTACAAATTCTTCATCTACTTGCATTCCCTATCACCCTTGTGTTATAAAGGGTTTTCATGTTTATGCGCCTGCTCTATAGGGGAAATTTCCTATAATATTAACGTGAGTACTTTAAAAGACAACATTGCAAAAATGATTCATCACTTGCCGGAAGACACCACACTGGAAGACATCCAATACCATCTTTATGTACTAGAAAAGATCAGAAAAGGCCAAGAATCCATTAAGCATAGACAGTTTATCTTATTCAAACATGGTTGGTACTTTTGTTGGGAACAACTCAGTTTTTTGTTAGATGAAAAAAGTATTTAAAGTGTATAAACCAAGCAATTACATATAAATAATTTTTCTCTATTCATTCACGCGGAAAAAAGGTAAAAAAAGAATTAATTGTTCCGGTAGAACAATATAGTGAGATTCACTAACATCTAATACTTCCATGAGCAAAAAAGTAAAGTTGACTGGTTTGTCAAGCCCATTTACTATTACTATTTAGACGCATTAATTCATCAATCTACCGTGTGCAGAAGGGTAACAGAAGAATCCCGTAGGGCGACTGGAGTTACCCTTCTGCGCACTCCGCAATTTTCCTTCGCCCGCCGCTCCTTTCCCTGAAATATCCCTCCTAATCCTTCTACCGCTCGTTTCCTCCACTTTGCTATTTGCGTTCTGTGTACTTCATACTGTGACGACAACTCTGCCAGCGTCTTTTCTTCCCTGATTGCGTCCAATGCCACCTTTGCCATGAATTCTGTATCAAATCTCTTTCTCATTTTTCTAACCTCCCTTTCTATTACCGATTGTACCAAAAAAGCATCTTAACTACTGGTCTGAAAAAGCCCGTCCATTATATTTTTTGAAAAATTGCTGCTATTGGCTATAATTATGATAATAGCAGGCGATGGCTCATAGCCTACCTGCGTGAATTGTTACAAAAAATCTGTGTAATCTGTGGTTTCGTGGTTTTTTAGTGGTCTGAGGCTGTTATCCTAGTTTCTACGCCTTGCTTCGGCAGGCGATGCCTGCCCTACTTTACGGTTATTTTTGATAAAGGTGTATATTTATGGACTTACCTGTCGTCTCGTTGAAAGCCAGAAGGAATTCGCTTCACCCATGGATATTTGACCGCATGATTCGCCATCCCCGCAAGACCCTAAAAGCAGGTTCACTGGTGGAGGTCATTTCCAGGGAGGGGGAATTCATCGGCAGGGGCATTTATAACCACAACAGCAATATCGGCATCCGCTTGCTGACCGAAAATATATCAGAAATGGTGGGGAAGGAATTTTTCTACCATAAGCTGGAGACAGCGAGGGCGCTTCGCGAAGAAATACTCGGCATCGGCAAGACGTCAAACTGCTACCGCCTGATACACGGCGAGGCGGACGGCCTATCGGGACTGATTATTGACAAGTTTGCCGACGTGTTTGTCGTTGAACCGTATTCTGCCGGCTACGTTGAGATAATGGGATGGATCGCGTCGTCCCTGCAGGCGTTGTACCCCGGTTGCCGGATTGTCGTTCGTCCGGACGAACGAACCGCGGCAAAAGAGAAAGTAGATTTTTCGAAGGTGGCAAGGACATATCCCGGTCCCGACTCGGTAGAGATTAAGGAAAATCGCCTGCGGATGCAGGTGAACCTCAACACGGGACACAAGACAGGCTTTTTTCTGGATCAGCGTGAGAACCGGCTGGCGCTGTCGCAGTATTGTTACGGCAAAGAGGTGCTTGATTGTTTTTGCTACACGGGGGGATTTGCCATTTCCGCCATGCTGGCGGGCGCAAAATCCGCTACGGGCATAGACCTGGATGAAAAGGCCTTGCTGACTGCGCAGGAGAATGCGAGGCTCAACTCGGTGTCGGTGAAGTACCAGCACGTAAACGTATTTGACCATCTGCGCGCCATGCACAGCAAGGGTGAGCAGGCGGACGTCGTTATCCTCGATCCCGCAAAACTTGCCGGATGTGTGGACGAAATCAAGCGGGCGCACCGAACCTATGGCGACGTTAACCGGCTTGGCATGCAGGTGGTAAGGCCGGGCGGCATTCTGCTGACCTGTTCTTGTTCCGGATTGGTTTCCGAGCAGGATTTCCTTTCCATCCTGACCCGCTCAGCGGCTGAGGGTGGGGTTGTGCTGCAAATCTTCAAGGTAGAAGGTGCATCCCCCGACCACCCCTTTTCCAGCATATTCCCGGAAGGCCGCTACCTCAAGGCCGTATTTGCGAGGGTATTTCCTTCCACAAGTGCCGGTGCTTCAAACCTGTCGGGACAGGAAGAAGATAACGAGCAGTGTTTAAGCCAATAAGATTTTAGATCGTTTCGTGTGGTGTGAAAATGAACTTATTGCAGAAAATCAGAAGAGAGAATATGGGCGCCGTGCATTGTGAATGCAATGCTGGGCGCCCATGACAGATTCGGTTTTTCGAAAAATGTTATATCGAAAAAGAGAAGAGGCAAAATCAGGCTTTCCGGCTCATACGTATAAGTTAACCCGACCTTCTCAATTCGAGGGTAGATAAGCCGCTAAGCCAGTAAATTCAGGGGGGTCATAAAAAAGTCGGCACTACAAGCCGTTTGGGAATGTTATGCCGGGATGCTCTGCGTCCCATTACAACGATCAATATGTTCAGACTTACAACCCGAACCTGTTACCTTCTTTTGATAGTAATATCCCGTGGAGGAATGTTGATCTGACCCATCTGGTATGGCTCTGTATACGTTTTGTAACCCTTCTTAGAAACCCTCATTTTGTATTCACCGGCCATAACACTTTTTAGCGCATACGCGCCTGTTTGGCTTGATGTTGTGCTGTATTTGACGTGACCGTCTTGTATAAGCTGGATTTTGGCTCCTGACACAACAACCCCGGCTGCCCTCTTAGACGAACTCTCCTGTGCGTCATACGAGACGATCCAGTCCTTAATTTTGTTGTATTCACTCATGCTTTTGAGGCTTGACCACATCGTGCCTTCAGACAATTTTTTGTTAAGTTTCCTTATGAAAAGAGAATCTTCGTTTCCTGGCGTTACCAGTCTTGGGGTCGTCACCTCAGCATACGTGGTGAGCGGCACGTCACCCTTCTCCCCACCCGCCTTGTGGCATATAATACATTTTGCATCAAGGATAGCCTTGATATTACCATAGTAGCTTGTCCCTGAGTTTCCCTTTGCCTCGGTTATCGTGCCGGTAAGGTCATAATCGTTCGTGGTGATAAAAACCCTGCCTGCCTTACCGTCGCCTACGACATGACAGCTAGTGTCGTTGCAGCCACCGGAAATGGCAGTAGCCTGCATTTTTACTTCCCTGCCAAGATAAGACGCCGATATGGTGAACGGGGCTTGAATAGACGTCTTCGAATAAAAGTTTCCTAATTGATCAGATGTTAAAATAGTTCTTTGATCATTTGCGCCGATAACGGTCACTTGCGCACCCATCCTCGCCTCAGTACCGTTAGGACTGCTGTAAATTGTTCCACCTATAAAAAAACGATGTTCCCCGCCCGCATGACATTCGGTATTTAAACAATTCATCCCTGGACCATGGCTGGTATAATCATCGTCGTCGTCATCACAGCAATCGTTTTTCCCAAAGTCATTGTCAGTCTTTCTGCATTTATCAGCAAAAGACGGTGCGACCCCGCAGGACAGAAAAGCCGTTAAACACAGAAGACCGATAATGTATTTTAGAAACCCTTTGGCAATTAAATCTCTCATAGTAAATCCTTTTATAAAAATATCATGTCTGATACCCAAATGTGACCCGAACGCTACTTCTTATTCAGCGTAATTTCCAACGGCAAAACGTACTTTTGCTTCATTTCGTAAGGTTGCATATACGTCTTGTAACCCTTCCTGGCAACCTTCAGGACATAGTCATTCGCCTTTACCTTTTTAAGAGTAAAGGCACCTGTAGCATCGGTGGTTGTGCTATAGGTAATTTGTCCGTTCCTGCTGAGGCGCACCTTTGCATGCGCTATCACAGCGCCATTCATTTCCCGGTAACGTATTTCCGAAGAACTTCCCGTATCGGCTTCGACTACCGTACCGGTCAAATCAAGGTCTTCCGTACTGATATAAACCCTTCCCGCCGATCCAACAACATGGCATCCGTTCGCATTGCAGCCCCCGGAGGCAGCGCCAGGCATCTTTACCGTGCGTCCCCGGTACGATACGGATACCGTAAAAGGTCCGGTTATACTCTGTGCCGAGTAAATATTTCCTGCCAGATCGGAAGTGAGATTGACGGTGACGTTATTTGCATCCACCACTTTTACTTGAGCGCCAGCCCTTGCGGCGGTACCTTCGGAATCCGTGTAAATCGTTCCTCCCAGGGAAAACAGTTTCCATCCTCCGGCAGCATGACAGTCGCCGGTCAGGCAATCTTTCCCCGCGTTATGGCTTACGGACGCCTTATCTTCCCTGCCAGCAAAAGACACCGGTGATCCATTTACGAGGAAAACCGTCGCACAGAAAAAGCAAATTACAGCTTCCACGGGAAACCTATTCATATATGCCTCCGACATTATTGACATGTTGTTTTTTCTTCTGCCAACCATAAAGGCCGGCGCCACATAACAGCCTTTGCCGCAGGCGATCCAGTTTAATCAGGCCTTCGGCGGCTTTTTCGTTGATGTAGAGCGAAGTGCCACTTCGCTCGAACGAA
>CAYJPZ010000085.1:0-16267 GCA_964372185.1 uncultured candidatus Brocadiaceae bacterium | reverse complement strand
GTCTTGTATCTTGCAAAGGGTCTTACGGCAAAGGGCCATGCGTCCACGATTATTTGCCAACCCGGCAGCCCTCTTGCTGAAAGGGCCAAGAGAGAAGGCTTAGCGGTGGTGGAAATGTCCATGATGGGTGGTTTTGACCCGGTAGCTATTTTTAAAATTGCCTGTCGGCTGAGACTGGGCTATGATATCCTTCACCTGCACACCTCCAATGCGCACACACTCGGGTATTTCGCATCTCTATTTAAAAGAAACCATAAGGTGATAGTTACCCGGCGGGTTAGCTTTCCGATTAAAGGCATTTGGGGAAAATTGAAATATACCGGAGTTGATAAATTGATTGCGGTGTGCGAAGCCGTGAGGAATGACCTTGTAAATTCCGGGATTCCCCCCCGTTTGGTTGTTGCCATTCACAGCGCGATAGACCTTAGCCGCTACGAAAAGAGGCGTATTGAGCCGTCTGAACCGATAGTGGGCAACGTTGCGCATCTCGCTGAACACAAAGGTCATAAGTGTTTTTTAGAGGCGGCGAAAAACGTTTTAACGGTGATTCCCGGAGCAAAGTTTATAATCGTTGGGGATGGTGAACTGCGGAGCGAATTGGAAGGATACGCAAAAAGCCTGGCCATTGCGGACAAGGTGTCCTTTCTCGGTTTTCAAAAGGATATCAGGGGATTCATTGCTCAATGCACGATTACGGTACTTTCATCCTTTAGCGGCGAGGGTTCTCCGGGGGTGTTGAAGGAGTCGATGGCCATTGGCGTTCCCGTTGTCACTACGGATGTTGGTGGAAGCCGGGAGATTGTTGCGGACGGGGTCGCCGGGTTTGTCGTTCCGCCGGGGAACCCGGAGACGTTGTCATCTGCCATTATCAGGCTTTTGCGTGATAAGGAACTCCGGGAACGTATGGCAATCGAAGGACTCGCAAAGGTCAAAGAATTTTCCTTAGACGCGATTGTTGAGAAGACAGAGGCCGTCTACCGGGAGCTTCTTGCGCGAGGGTAAATGGCCGGGTTATGCTGAATATCAGGCACTTTTGGAGTATGAGAACGCGGTTAATTTTAAGAGAAAGCAAATATCGAACCAGGAATATCGAATGTCGAAATGGATAACAAAACCTCATAATTCGAAATTCCTTGTTCAATATTCGATATTCGATGGTACTGTATAAATTGCCCTTACGTAGAACCGTTGGAAGGCACTATGCAAAGACTGAAAATTGCCCTTGTTTTCCCAAAATATACCACTCATGGAGGCACCGAGCGGTTTATCTATGACTTTTCTCAGAAACTGCTTGAGATGGGGCACGAGGTGCATCTTGTTGTGGGAAAAATAAGTGTGCCGGTTGACAAAAGAATTGTCGTGCACAAGGCGAGAGTTGTCAGATGCGGCAGATTTATAAAGATCATAAGCTTCTTGCTGTCTTCCCGGCGGATACTCAAAAAACATCGCTTCGATATCGTGCAGGGCTTTGGGCGAACCATAAAGCATGACGTTTTCAGGGCGGGTGGGGGATGCCACAGGGAATACCGGAAAAACGTCTTGCGGAAGATTAAAAATCCGGCGGCAAGGTACTTTAAATGGTATTTGCCTTATCAGATACTTCTTTTGTACATAGAGAAAAAACAATTCTCCCGGGAGAATTTCAAAAAGATCGTTGCGATTTCGAACCAAGTCAAAAAAGAACTTATTTCAAATTACCGGGTGCCGGAAAAGGATATCGAGGTTATCTATAGCGGCGTCGATATCGACGCATTCAACCCGGCCAACAGAGAAAAATACCTAACGGTAATAAGAAAAAGGTTTGATATAAAGCGCCATGAAAAGGTAATCCTTTTCCTCGGAACAGGTTTTGAGAGAAAGGGCTTGATTTTCCTTATGCGTGCGTTTGCAACGCTAAGCCCCGCTTGTCAGGATATGAAGCTTCTTGTGGTTGGCAAAGACAATGCCATAAAAAGATACATGCAATATGCAGAGCATCTTCAAATTGCCGATAAGGTTATCTTTACCGGCCAGCAGTCCGATGTTAAAATGTTTTACGCCGCAGCGGACGTCTTCGTGCTTCCAACGCTCTACGAGCCCTTTGGCAGTGTGTGCCTTGAGGCAATGGCAAGCGGCCTGCCGGCAATAACGAGTCGCGTGGCAGGGGCGTCTGAGGTGCTGGAGGGAATGGGACATCTCGTGCTGGAAGACCCTATGGATATTGAAGAAATGGCGGGGAAAATACGCCTGCTCCTGGCGGATGACGCTGAACGGGCAAAACTTTCTATTGCCGCCAGAAAAATAGCGGAACGCTACACCATTTCCAATAACGCGCAAAGGTTCGTCCGCCTCTACCGGGATATCTTGGAACATCGTGTTTGAAAAGGATTTTTAAGTGGAGGGCAACGACACGTGCAAATGAATGCGACTACGAAGTCCGCCATGGAACGATATGGAGATCTGCTGTTTAAAGGCTCCCTCATCCTGTTTATTGCTTCAACACCGATATCAATAGCCTTAACCGAGGTGGCATTTTGGTTGATCCTCGTTGGTTACGTTGTGAATAAAGTAGGTGGAGAGAAGCCCTTACTGCGTACAACAGGCGTGGAAATAGCCATGTTTGCCTTTGTTGCGGCGCTGGCCTTTACCTCGTTCTTTTCAATAAAACCCCTTCACAGTCTTGCCTCAGTTGGCACCTTCAGATACTTCCTGCTTTATGTAATGCTTGCCAATTACGAGTTAAAAGAAGGACTTGTGATGTGGCTGGTAGGCATAATTATCCTCATGGTGATGGCATGGTCAGGCTCCGAAATCATCAAATATTTTCATGCAAAATCGCTCCGGCTTGACATCTTTACGGCCCACATAAACACCCTGGTTATCCCTATGGTGGTTGGGCTGTTAATTATGGTGCGGATGGGAAGGATAAAGAGGGGATTACTCGTGTTATTCCTCTGCATTCTTTTGACAGCAAGCTTCCTGAGCCTGTCACGGGCTGCATGGTTGGGTACGTTTGCCGGCATAACAGCCGTGTTGTTTTACTGGAATTGGAAGATACTGTTGCCTTTGGGATTGCTGGCAATAATAATGGCATTTTTTGTGGCGTTATGTTGTCCACATTCTTCTGCCGGGAAGATCATAAACAGCACGGTCAAACCCTTCCAACCGGGAGGTGAAAGAACCGGAAGCAACAGGGAGCGATTACAAATGCTGAAAGACACGGTAGCAATACTAAAAAAAGACCCCTTTACCGGAATCGGGCCGGATGCGTACAAGTACGTTTCCACCGATAAACACATAAGAATATCCATGGACCATGTTCAAGCGCTGGCGACGACCGGGTTGATTGGCTTTGTGGCGTACGGATGGCTCATATTTACCTTTTTACGAAGGTGTTTTCAAAATGAAAAAACAAGGCGTAAAAAAACCCCCTATAATCCTCAGCACGTCCTTTCTATCTGTTTTTTTGCGGCATTCATAGGGTTCCTGGTTTGCGGAAGTTTCGAACCCAATTTTTTCTCCAGCAAGAGGCTGAGGTTTATGATGTTAATGTTGGGTATGAATGAATGCCTTTTCATGGGTGCTTTAAACAAGGCAAATCATCTGTAGCTCAAACCTTCAGGTTTGATGGTGGTTGCGCTTGGTGAAGGTACCAGCATTTCGCGTGCGGTTTCCTGCCCGCAGTGTAATGCCGGAGTCCATCAGGGCTGAAGCCCTGAGCTACGGGATATGCGATTTATTATGACCTTATCGATAAAAGAAAAAATTAATCAGCTTCGAAGTGTGATCCGCCATCACGACCGGAAATATTACGTGGAAAACAACCCCGCGATTACCGATTATGAATACGACCTTCTGGTAAAAGAATTACAACAGCTTGAACAGGCGCACCCGGAACTTGTCACCCCCGGCTCCCCGACCCAACGGGTTGGCGGGGAACCGCTTTCTCAATTCACCACCGTCGATCACCGGATTCCCATGTTAAGTATCGACAACACCTATTCCGGCGAGGAATTAAGGGAATTTGACCAGCGTATAAAACGTATGGCGGACATTGATAAACAGCAGGACATCGAGTACGTTGTCGAATTGAAGATTGACGGGGTCGCCATTACCCTTTGGTACGAACACGGCCTTTTTACGAGAGGCGCCACCAGAGGCGATGGCTTTAGGGGCGACGACGTTACTGCAAATCTGAAAACGATTCATCAGATTCCCCTGACGCTGGAATCTGCCGGTAAGGGACAGCGTGTCCCGCCCGTACTGGAAATTCGAGGTGAAATTTATCTGCCAAACAAGGAGTTTCAAAAGCTTAACGAGGAACGGGAAGAATCCGGCGAGCCGCAGTTTGCAAATCCCAGAAACGCCGCGTCCGGTTCGCTCAAGCTCCTTGATCCCCGCATTACCGCACGGCGTCATTTACACATCTTTACTTACGCCATTGGGTATTATGAGGGAATAGAACTCCAAACCCACACCCAATGCCTGGAAATCCTCAGAGGCCTCGGATTGCCGGTAAATCCCCATGCGCAATCGTGCAAGAATATCGAGGCGGTCATTCAACTCTGCAATACGTGGGACAAGCGCCGCGGTGAACTCGACTATCTGGTGGATGGCATGGTCATCAAGGTCAATTTGCTTGCCCTTCATAATCAACTAGGCGCAACCAGCAAGTCTCCCCGCTGGGTAATTTCTTATAAATTTCAACCGGAACAAGCTATTACAAAGATTGAGGAGATCGTTGTGCAGGTAGGAAAGACCGGCACCATCACCCCCGTCGCCAACCTTACCCCCGTGCTGCTCGCGGGCACTACGGTTAGCCGGGCAACGCTCCATAATTTTGACGAAATTGCCCGGAAGGACATACGGGTTGGCGATCACGTCGTGTTGCAAAAGGCCGGCGAGATTATTCCACAGGTCGTATCCGTCGTAAAAGAAAAGCGTGACGGAACGGAGGCTGTCCTTAAAGAACCCTCCGCCTGCCCTGAGTGCAACAGCGCCTTGACGAGGATTGGCGTGTACTTGCGCTGCCACAACCCCCTGTGCCAGGCGCAGACAAAGAGGCGTATCAAATATTTTGCAAGCAGGGACGCTATGGACGTGGAAGGGCTTGGCCCGGCGCTTATTGAGCAATTAGTTGACAAAGGGTTCCTGAAGGACTATGCCGATATCTATCACCTTAAATACGGTGATCTGGTGGGTCTTGAGCGCATGGGAGAAAAGTCATCGGCAAACCTGATCCAGGCTATAGAAGAGAGCAAGAAAAGGGATTTGGATCGTTTAATCAGCGCCCTGGGAATCAATAACGTAGGGACTCACACGGCGGAAGTCCTGGCAAACCACTTTGGCGACTTGGACGCGTTGGCAAATGCCACACAGGAGGCATTGGAAAGGATTCATGAGATCGGGCCGGTTGTTGCCGGGTGCATCGTTGAGTTTTTCCGGGACAAGCATAACCATGAGATTATTGGAAAACTTAAGGACAACGGGGTAAATACCCAAAAATTAGCCGCCCCCGTCTTAGCGAAGAACCCGAATATTTCCGGGAAGTCCTTCGTTATTACCGGCGTCCTGCAAAAATATCCCCGTAAAGAAGCGGAGGCCGTCATCAAAGGCCTGGGAGGAAGGGTGCTTTCCAGCGTCAGCAAAAAGACGGATTATCTCGTGGCTGGGGAGTCTCCGGGTTCCAAGGCGGACAAGGCAAGAGAACTGAACGTCCGGATACTGGATGAAGAGGCCTTTGAAAAGATGATAAAGAACCTCTGATACCGTTTTTATGTGCCACACCGAAGGTTCAGGCTTGCAGCCTGAACCGTAATGGTTGGCAACTTACAACATTTGAATACATTCATGTTTCATCTTCTTTATTGCGGATTATTTTCTGCAATTTCTTCGCCTCTCGATTCTACTAATGGCAGATATATCTTAAACGTTGTGCCCTTTCCCGGTTTGCTGATAACATCTATACACCCCCTATGCTGCTTGACTATCCCAAAAACAACTGATAGCCCGATGCCCGTGCCTTTTCCAACCTCTTTGGTGGTAAAGAATGGTTCAAATATCCTTTTATGTGTCTCTTTATCCATGCCAATGCCGGTGTCTGAAACAGAGAGAAGCGCGTATTCCCAGGCCTCGCCATTTGGTGGTAGAGACGCATTGCCATGCGTCTCTACACCCACAACGTCCGTGCTTACAACCAAAGAGCCGCCACGGGGCATGGCGTCCCTTGCATTTGTTATCAGGTTCATCAAGACCTGCTCTATATGACCGCTGTTACCCATCACAACACAGTTTTTCCTGGTGAGTACGGTCTTGAATTTAATATCTTCGTTAAGGAGGCCGGGGATAATATTCCCCATTTTCTTTACCACCTCGTTCAGGCATACCGGTTTTGCGTTGATTGCCTCTTTCCTGCTGAAGGCAAGTAGCCCGTTGGTCAGGACGGCGGCCTTTTTAGCGGCCTCAAGGATATTTTGAACGTATTCCCTTGACATACCATCGTTTTCCAATTCCTTTTCCAACAAGCCTCCGTAGCACATGATGATTGCGAGGATGTTGTTAAAGTCGTGGGCAACGCCCCCCGCGAGTGTGCCGATAGACTCTAATCTTTGGATATGATAGAGATGCTCTCTCAACTCCCGCCGTTCCCGCTCTGCCAGTTTGTAGTCGGTAATGTCCGTAGAGATGCCACAAACTGCGTACACGTTTCCTACAGAGTCAACGAGTGGAAACTTGACAGAAATATACGAATGCAATGTTCCGTCATCGTGGGTTGCCTCCTCATCAAATTTCATGGGGATTTTGGCATTGAATACCTTTAGATCGTTTTCCAGATGGGCATCCGCTATCTCTTTAGGAAAACAATGATATGGGGTCTTACCTTCTATTTCATCTCTTTTTATATGGAGTAACTCTTCAAACTGTCTGTTGATAAATGTGTACCGGCCCTGTATGTCTTTAATATAGATGACTGCCGTGGTATTATCAAGGATGGCATTCAGCATTTCTTTGCTTTCCTTAAGCATTTTCTCAAACAGTTTGCGTTCGGTAATGTCACGGGCAATGGTTGAAAGGTAATTGACCGTTCCACGGGCATCTTTATGGGCAATGATTACCTGAGAAACAGGGATTTCCCGTCCATCCCGCGCCAGGAAAGCAGTTTCCCCATGCCAGGTACCCTTGCTCAGGGCGGCTGGGATTCCTTTTTCCAAAACCACCGCATTCGCCCACTCAGGGTGGGTTTCGGAAAAATGGACGTCCGAAGTGTCCTCATTTTCTCTAATACCCAACATCCTTCGCGCTGCCGGATTAAAATAAGTAACTTTTCCATCCAGGTCAGCGGAGCCAACAAAATCAGTGGTTGCATCCAGGATTGCCGTAAGCCGCAACTGGGTATTTGTCTTGATTTTAATATCCCGTGCCATGCTATTAAACGATTCGCAGAGCACGCCTATCTCGTTGCGCATGGTAACGGGGATGGCAACGTCGAAATTGCCACAGGCAATTTCCTTTGCCGCACCGGAGAAGGTATGGAGAGGCCTTACCATCTTTTTCAAGAAGACCATAAAGAGCAAGGCGAGCATAACGACAACAACAGCACCCGTTATTACCGCATTGGAGAGCATTTGTTTAACCGGGGCAAGCACCTCGCCTTTGTCAATCTCGGCCAGGAGCACCCATCGTAATGACGGGATGAACATGGAGGCGCCCAGCACCTCAATGCCCCGGTAATCCTTATAGAATCCAGCCATTTCTTTATTTGACGTTAGGCCTGCCTCCACGGGCAACGTATCAACTACCTGCCTCAATACGGCGTCCTTTATGAATTTGGATTCTGTAAGCATGAATTTGCTGCTATTGACCAGATAGACTTCTATGGTTTTCCATGTGTCTGCTTTACTCTGGGAAACCGCGCCTTGCTTTTTCAGGTATTCCCCGGACAATATTTCATTGAGGCTTGAAATCTGAACAAAGTTGACGAGTACCCCGACAGGCTTGCCCCGGTTATTGTTTGTAGAGACGCATTGCAATGCGTCTCTACCACCATAAATGGGCGTTGAAATGGCAAGTTCGGGCAGCGCGCCATGGCCAGGACAGTTTTTCATAGTGGTGGTAGTGGTGGTGGTGAAAAATGGTTCACGGGAATAATCCATTCCCATTTCATCGCCGTTGGTAGAAACGACAACCCGTCCGTCCATAGAAAGGATAACAATGGTCTTTATGTTGTTACTCAGAGGAAGTTTGTTCTCGATGAGGTGTTTCCTCAAGGTATCAACGGCGCCTTTGCGATTACCAGTAGAGACGCATGGCAATGCGTCTCTACCTTCGCGTATTTTTCTGCGAAGCTGTGTTTTTATGAGGCCGTCACTGGCAAAATCCTCGGTGCGTCGCTTTAGCGTATCAAGAAAGAGATAGACCTGTCCTTCATAAGCCTCCGCAATAATAGTTAAGTCATCAATGGAACGTTTTATCGCATACGCCTTATTCTGGTAGTAGCACACGGAAAAGGTCGTGAGGATGGGGAGAAGGATGGCGATAATTCCCAGGAGGGCTTGCGCCGCAAGTGATTCTTTTAATATCTTCATACAATAATTCCTAATATTCTATTCCTGTTGGGTTATAAACTCGCACAAAGAACAATATCTTGTTTGACAAAAGTAGTTCTGTATGTTTAAATCAGCATTTAAGGGGGCTTATTATAAAGCACGTAATTTTCTAATGTGGAGGTACCGGGATAATGCTTAAAACAAAAATCAACGATAGTGATACCATTGATATCCCTGTGGGGATAGCAAAGAAGTTTTCGCTCAAGGATGGTGTTGTTGTAGAGGCAAGGGTTAAAAAGGGAAAACTTCTTATTTTAGGTAAAAAAGATAAAATCGCAAAAATCATGCAGTTTGCCGGGATATGGAAGGGTGAAAACGTCGATAAGGTTTTTCGTGAGATACGCAGGGATTGGAACACATGGCAAAGGGACTTGTCTGTATAGACACTGACGTATGTGTGGATCTTCTCAGAGAAAAAGACCCTGGTTTTACCCTTTTTATAAAACTCCTTGAAAGGTTTGAACCATGTATCACGGCTATTACGGCATTTGAGTTGTATCTTGGACATATAAAAATGAAGCGCAAGGATCGGATTGTTGATTTTATTACTCAATTTATTGTCCTCCCCTTCGACGTTAAAGCTGCTGAGATTTCCGCCCAAATCCAGGCATCTCTTGATAAAAAAGGAGAAGGTATTGGTATTCCGGACACCCTTATTGCAGGTATCTGTATCGCTACCGGTATTCCGTTACTGACCCTTAATACTCAACATTTCTCAAGGGTTGCCGGGTTAACGCTTATCAAAAACCTTCCTTAAATGTCTTCTTCCGATGCGGTTACTTTTCTTTTGGTTGTTGCTTCAGATGCCTTTATTATCACGGGCAATTTTGGTTCTTGTCAGGATTCTAATTCCGTATTCTTTAATCTTGTAATGCAAGGTTGAGTAATCAATTTTCAGTATTTTAGCCGCCTTGCTCTTGTTTCCCTGTGTCCATATAAGCGCATTTTCAATAAGCTTTTTTTCGATGATTTCAATACACGCATGGAGAGAAAAGTCTTTGTCATTGTCCATATCCACGTCAAGAGAAATGGTTTGTTTCGTTGGGTCCTCTGATCCGGGAATACCTGCTGCCGGTTCTCCCGGCACAACCCGGTCTTTATTCTCTTCCCGATGTAGAGACGCGCTGCCGTGCGTCTCTGCAAAAAATGGTTCTACCGCTCTACCGGCACTTTGCCCAGGCTCCAGGGTGTTTGTTAAGGGAGGAAGATACGCGGGTTCAATCATTTCTGACGATAATAAAACCGCACGCCGGATGACGTTTCTCAGTTCCCTCACATTGCCTGGCCAATCATACGCCAGTAATATATCCAGGGCCTCTTTCGTAAACCCATGAACGTGTTTGTTGAGTTCCGTATTGGTAGCATCCAGAAACCATTTGGAGAGAAATACGATGTCGTCCTTCCGTTTCCGCAAGGGGGGTATCTCAATGTGAAACTCATTGAGCCGTTGATACAGATCCATTCGAAAACGCCCGGATTTTACCAGGGACTCAAGCCGTTCATTCCCTGCGACAATGACCCGCACGTCAACGGCTATTTCCTTGTCGCCGCCCAGTCGCCGCACCTGCCGTTCCTGCAGCGCCCGCAGTAATTTGTTTTGCATGGAGACGGGTAGATTCCCAATTTCATCAAGAAGCAGGGTTCCGCCTGATGCGTTTTCAAATTGTCCTGCTTTTTGCCGGTCTGCGCCGGTAAACGCCCCCTTTTCATATCCAAAGAGTTCACTCTCAATCAAGGTCTCCGGAATTGAGCCGCAATCCACCACCACAAATGGTTTGTCCCCTCTGGGGCTTCGATTGTGGATATACCGTGCCACGACTTCTTTGCCGGAGCCTGTCTCTCCGTAAAGAACAACGGTAAAGTTGGTTGGGGCAACACGATCCACCAGTTCGTTGAGCTTTATAATTGCATCGCTGTGGCCCATCTGTTCAAAGAGGGGCATGGCGTGGTTGAGTTGTGCTTTAAGCGCGTGGATTTCCTGCTGCATCGCCCTTTCTTTGATAGCCCTTTGTATGGTGATCACAATCTCATCATTGTCAAATGGCTTGGAAAGATAGTCGTAAGCGCCGAGCTTAATGGCCTCAACCGCCGATTGAACTCTGCTGTATGCAGTGATAATAATCACCGGAGTTTCACCGCTGATTTTTTTGATTTGTTTTAAGACCTCTATTCCGTCCATACCGGGCATCCGGAGGTCAAGAACGACTACGGCAGGGGATTCCTTATGAAGCTTCTCTATCCCTGCATGTCCGTCGTTTGCGGTGTAGGTCGTGTACCCGGCCTTATTTATCACGAGGGATAGCACATTACATAACTTTATATCGTCATCAATAATGAGTACGCTGTTATGAGAATTCACTGCTGTTGCCGTTCTGTTTACCATGGTAGTGGTTTAGAGTTCTCCTTAATTTATGCGGTTTGCAGAGCGAAGAGGTTCTTCGCTCTCCATGAAAAAGCCGTGGCTATGGAACGAAGTACCACTTCGTTCTACAAGTGAAAGTTGCCGGAGGTTTAATACACAAAATGAGTGCCAATTTTAGTTTTGTCGTAATTCAAACAATCTTTACCATAGATATCTGTATACTAACCGAACAATTTGGTTAATCAGGAAACCTTAAAACCCTTACTGCTAAGGTTGTTCCAGGTTAAACGGGGTCTTGTTTCGGGTTCGCTGCTGAAATTTGTTCAGTACCACGGGAAGGTAAAAAATATTGTGAATACTCCATTGATACTTTACGTAAACTATAGCACAATACTCATTGATATGGAATATTTCAATAGGTATTGAAATTATACAATGCTTTAATCTCATAACCCGAATGAGTCGGAAGAGAAAGTTTTTCTGTTTTCTCACACAAAGCCACAAAGCCACGAAGACTTATCGCAATTTATCTTTTTTTTAATTCTTTGTGTCTTTGTGTGATTACTTCTCTCTATTGGTAAAAAATATTTTTGCTGAAAATGCAAAATTTGATCTCTTAAGAGACTAATACCAGGTGTACTGTTACATTAATTGCTTATGTATTGAAATATTTGAAATGGATGGTAAAATATAACGATATTTATCATTGGTAATTCACAAAAAGCTTACATAAGAAAAAAGAAGATATTGCAAGGTTACTATAACTATGGAAAGTGGGAACAAGACTATGTCACAGAAAAAATATATCGGGTTGGACATCGGCTCGGTGAGCGTAAAATCGGTATTAATTAACGAACGCAAGGAAATTCTGGAGGATCACTATATTCGGACACATGGCCAGACGGTGGAAACGTTTCTTCTCGTCTTAAAAGAAATGTTTAACCGTACCCATATTGACGATATCGACGGTATCGCTATAACGGGAACCGGGGGGAAAATGGTGTCTGAATTAATGAATATCGCTTTTGTCAATGAAGTTGTCGCGCATAGCAAGGCTGCGACAACCCTCCATCCGGAAGCCAGAACCATTATTGAGATTGGCGGAGAGGACTCAAAACTGATGCTCATCGAGCAGGACGAGTCCACAAAGCAAATAAAGGTGGCCGATTTCTCCATGAACACGATGTGCGCCGCCGGCACGGGTTCCTTTTTAGATCAGCAGGCCACCCGTCTCGGAGTTGCCATAGAAAAGGAGTTTGGGGAACTGTCCCTGAAATCAAAAAATCCGCCGCGTATCGCCGGGCGATGCAGTGTCTTTGCAAAGACGGACATGATCCACCTTCAACAGGAAGGCACCCCGGTATACGACATTGTGGCCGGCCTCTGCTACGCGATGGCAAGGAATTTTAAAAGCAACATCGGAAAGGGAAAGGAATTTACCAGGCCCATCGTTTTTCAGGGGGGGGTTGCCGCAAACGTTGGTATGGTAAAGGCCTTTTTGGACACCCTGGAGCTTAAGCCGGAAGAGTTAATTATTCCCAAATACTTCAAGGTAATGGGGGCGCTCGGTGCGGCGTTTACCATTATTGACAAAGAACTTCATTCACCCTACCGGGGTCTCAAAGAGGTTGAAGAGTATCTGCGGGAGCGTGGCGCAAAGACTTCCAACCTTGAACCGCTGCGGGCGGATCATTACCATATCGTCGACGGCGTTCATTCCATTGCGGAAGGCGAAAAGGTGGAGGCCTACGTCGGGGTCGACGTTGGCTCCATCAGCACGAATATCGTTGTTATCGACAAGGACAAAAACATCCTGTCCCGCCGGTATCTCATGACGGCCGGAAGGCCGCTTGAGGCGGTAAAGCAGGGGCTTTATGAAGTGGGGCTTGAGGTAGGGGACAAGGTAAACGTCTGCGGGGCCGGAACGACCGGCTCCGGGCGCTATCTCACGGGGGATTTTATCGGCGCCGATATTGCAAAGAATGAAATTACCGCTCACGCCACCGCCGCTGCAAACGTGGATAAAAACGTAGACACTATTTTTGAGATTGGCGGGCAGGACTCCAAGTTTATACGGCTGGAAAACGGCGCTATTGTTGACTTTGCCATGAATAAGGTGTGCGCCGCCGGTACGGGGTCATTTCTGGAAGAGCAGGCGGAGAAGCTCAGCGTAAGTATCAAGGGTGAGTTCAGCAAGCGGGCGCTTTCGTCGTGCTGCCCATCCCATCTTGGAGAACGGTGCACCGTCTTTATGGAATCAGACCTTAACCACCATCAGCAGCGCGGGACGTCGAAAGACGACCTGCTTGCCGGTCTGAGCTATTCCGTGGTGTTAAATTTTATCAACAGGGTTGTCGAAGACAGGAAAATCGGGAACACGATCTTCTTTCAGGGAGGCGTGGCCGCCAACCGCGGCGTGAAGGCCGCCTTTGAAAAGGTGACGGGCAAAAAGGTTATCGTTCCTCCCCACCATGATATTATGGGCGCCATCGGTTCCGCCATTATCGCCATGGAGGAGAAGACGTGGGAGAAATCGAGATTCAAGGGGTTCGATCTCCGGCATAAACGGTACGAGCTTTCCTCCTTCGTTTGCAAGGATTGTTCGAACATCTGCGAGATCAGAAAGGTCACGATTGACGGGGAAAACCCGCTCCACTACGGGAGTCGTTGCGGAAAGTTTGACGATGAAAGGACGTTGAAGAAGGGACGTCACCTGCCCCGGCTTTTCAAGGAGCGGAAGGACGGGCTTTTCAACACCTATAAGAAAAACAAACCCGATCATCCGACGGGCAAGAAGGTCGGCATTCCACAGGTTTCCACCTTCCACGACTTTTATCCGATGTGGAAGGCGTTTTTTACCGAATTGGGGTTTGAGGTCGTTACCTCAAGCGATACGAATAAAGATATAGTCTATGATGGCGTGGAGGTAATCACGGCGGAAACCTGCTTCCCCATAAAAGTGGCGCATGGACACGTCATTGACATGCTTGAGAAGGAAATTGATTATCTCTTCCTGCCGAGCATTATTAACCTGTCGCACGCCAGTTCGAAGCTTTCGCACTCGTATGCGTGTCCTTACGTGCAGTGCATACCGTATCTCGTGCGTTCGGCGATTGATTTTACGGACAGAAAATTTGAAGTGCTGTCGCCGGTCATCCACTTTGAAAATGGTGAAGAGTCGGTCAACGAAACGCTTCGCCTTATGGCGAAAGGCATGGGGAAGAGCGGCGCGGTTGTTGACGCGGCCATCAAGACGGCGAACGAGGCATTAAAAACGTTTAACAGAAACCTGGAGGCGCGGGGAAAAGAGGTGCTGGAAAAACTGGGTGAAAATGAAAAGGCCTTTGTCCTTATCAGCCGGTCATACAACGGGTGCGATACGGGCATGAACCTGGGACTCCCCGAGAAATTGCGGGATTTAGGGGTCTTAACCCTGCCGTTGGATTTTTTAACGCTTGATATCGCTGCGGTTGCCCACGATTACCCGAATATGTACTGGAAGACGGGGCAGAAGTTTCTTGCGGCGGCCAAAATCATTGCCAAAGACAAGCGGCTGTTCCCCTTATACATCACCAATTTCGGTTGCGGCCCTGACTCGTTTATAACAAAGTTTTTTATCAAAGAATTAGGGGGGAAACCCTGTTTAACAATAGAAATCGACGAACACAGCTCCGACGTTGGGGCGATAACCCGGTGCGAGGCATTCATTGACAGCCTTAAGAACGTAAAACCGGTAAATAATGGTAAGCAGTTAAGAACCGAGGTTCCGCTCCGCACGCTGCCGGCAACCAAGAAACGCAAGATTTACGTGCCTTACATGTGCGACCACGGCAGGATGATTGCATCTGCCATGAGGGCCCATGGAGTATTGGCCGAGGCGCTTCCTATGGCAAACAAGCAAACGGTGGACGTCGGGAGAAAGTTTACTTCGGGTAAGGAATGCTATCCCGCGATCCTTACCACGGGGGACATCGTGAAAAAGGCGTTAAGCCCGGATTTTGATCCTGAAGCGAGTGCATTCCTTATGGCCACGGCCTCCGGGCCGTGCCGGTTCGGTCAATACAATAAATTTCAGCGCATCGTGCTGGACGATCTTGGGTTTTCAAACGTGCCGTTATACACCCTGGATCAGGAAGAAAACTACAATGAAGACACCAGGAACCTCGGCACCCGTTTCCGAAAATTGTCATGGAGCGGAATCGTCTACATCGACCTTTTGCAGAAGATGCAAAGGGAAACGAGGCCTTATGAATTGAACAAGGGCGAGACGGACGCCGTTTACGAAACCTTCGTGCAAAAAGCGGAAGCGGCGCTGGATAAAAGCCTGGGTTTGGTAGAGCCTGCCCGTGAGGCGCGGAACGCCTTTGCAAAGATCAAGGTGGACCGGAGCAAGCCGCGTCCGCTGATTGGCGTTATTGGCGAGACGTACGTCCGGTGCAACGAGTATGCAAACAATTTCCTTACAAGAAGCATAGAACGATTGGGGGGAGAGGTGTTCATTCCGCCTTTCGGGGAGTGGATTAACTACATTGCCTATTGCCGGAGGGAATCGTGCCGGCTTGAGAAAAATTACAAGGGGCTTCTTGGCGAAATTATCTCCGACGTAGTTCAACGGTATGACGCCTACAAGCTAACCAGGATATTTAAGGGAAGGATCAGGCACTTCCTGAAAGACGCCTCTATCAAAGGCCTTGTCAAAAAGGGAAAACCATACATTGGCGACGCCTACAGAGGCGATCCGGTGCTGAGCATGGGAAAAGTGGTTGAATACGTTGAGCATGGGTACGATGGAATCGTCAACGTAATCCCCTTCCACTGTATGCCGGGTACCGTGGTGAACGGCGTGCTTGAAAGATTCCAGAAGGATTATTACGGAATACCGTGCCTGAAATTGTCCTTTGACGGCCAGGAGCAAACGAATGAGGAAACCAGACTGGAGGCGTTCATGCACCAGGCGTATCAAAGGATGGAATGCAGGCTAAGTTCAAAAAAACCAAACAAGTCGATCCGCAAGCCACACGACAAAGCAAACAACACACGCCAAATGGCCGTTAGCCACTGATAGTATAAACGCAGGGTGATTTCCTGGCTTATGAGGTGGGGGGGGGACTGAAGGATGTGTTGCTTTTAGAAAACTTGCGGTTGCGTGTTTGGCGATAATAACAGGTCGCCCCTCCGGGGCTAGAAACGGTAGCTGTCTACCCTGAAAGGATTAAGTTCAGCGGCTTAATTCAAAGAATGTAGGGACACGGTGCCCGTGTCCCCTCTGTGTGAACACAAAAAAGCACAGGCAAGATGCCTGTGCCACCAAGTGTATGGC
>CAYJPZ010000084.1:0-16267 GCA_964372185.1 uncultured candidatus Brocadiaceae bacterium | reverse complement strand
AAGTGGGGAATACACCTCGCAAAAGAGGGCAAAATCGCTCATTTGGCACAGTCTGAAAGCGAAACCCAACATTTTTTGAATGCCACTTTTGAAAAGACCTGCCGATTGGAATCCGGCATCATTCTCAGTGAACCACTACGTTTTGTTTGTCCCTCTGCAAATTTATTCTGCCGGTTTATTCAAGAATAGGCGTCCAGCGAAGTATGTCTTCAATAATGTTATCAGCGTCAATACCCTGGGATTCGGCCTCGTGGGTGAGGATGACCCTGTGCCGCAGCACGGGATAAGCCATTTTATGCACGTGTTCCGGCAGTACCGTGTCATCTCCCTGAATAAAGGCGTAGACGCGGGACGCCTTTGCCAGGGCAATGGTTGCCCGCGGCGAAGCCCCGTACATTACCAGGTCTTTTAATCTTCCATTGCCTTCTTCCGGTCTTGTGGCGCGGACGAGTCGCGTAATGTATTTTATAATGGCGGACGTTTCATTCAGCGGCAGCCATTCCGCGATGGCGTGTCGCAGGGCGAGTATTTCCTTCGGGGACAAAACAACGTCCAGATCTGCATCCTCGTCCCGTATCTGTCTCTCTGTTATTTCCCGCTCTTCTGTATAGGAAGGATAGCCGACCTTCAGTTTAAACATAAAACGATCTATTTCCGCCTCCGGCAATAAATAGGTGCCTGAAATTTCAATAGGATTTTGTGTTGCCAGCACGAGGAATAATTTTTCCAGCGGGTAGGTCTCCCGACCAATGGTTACCTGTTTTTCCTGCATAGCCTCAAGGAGGGCGCTTTGCACCTTGGCGGGGGCGCGATTGATTTCATCTGCCAGTAATAGATTGGTGAAGGCAGGGCCTTTTTGTATCCTGCTCTTCCTTGTTTCGGGGTCCCACATTTCGAATCCCGTGATGTCGCCGGGAATAAGGTCTGGCGTAAACTGCACCCGCTGAAATTTTGCGGACACTATGCGGGCAACGGTTTTTACCGTAATGGTTTTTCCCAGTCCGGGATACCCTTCCAGAAGGATGTGACCATCCGACAGCAGCGCAATGATAATGCCATCAACCATCTCTTCCTGGCCGACAATAACCCTTCCCACCTCTTTTTTAATCGTTTCGACCCTTTCTTTGACCGACCTTCTATCGCCTATTGTTTTTGTCAATTGTTTCATATTCATAAAGGTAACCTCAATGATAGTGCGGCAACTTAAAACATGAAAAGCGGTTGGCAATATTCAACGGTGTGTGTATGCCTATCGCCAACAGGAGTTGGCTCCTACCGATACAATCAAGAAATTTCCCAGCAAATTTCATGCAAATTATATAGTTTCCTTTTTATATTTACAAATAAATAATAATTCATGGAATTGGGGGACATGGTTAACAAGGTCGTATGTATTATTGTTACAATAATAGGTAGACAAACTTAAACTTTCACGCTAAAATGGCTTGCATGTTTGATCCGTTCCAGACAACGGCTGTACGCCAAACATCCTTTTTTGCAGTAACACACAATGAAAGATATTTTTACTAAAATGCAATCAGGCGCTTGCGGAAGTTTTATAGCAAGCCCTCCCCTTTGCCTTCCTGCTACGGGATATGTTGGCATGTGTTGTGCTAGTTAAACCAAGCTACAAAATATATTCAGTTACAAGCAAAATTGTATTGACAGTATATTTGAAAAGGTGTATATATTTCAAATTTGCAATCTTAAAAATACGACAAATTTATACTTTGCTTATTCTTAACTTTTTTATAATCCGATAAACTTACCTAAACTTTTAGAGAAAGGGGTTTGGAGATGTCGTTTTCAAAGCCAAATGCATCGATTGCAACGCGTACCAAAAACAGGACACCTAACGATAGAACACATGCAAGCGGTATGTGTTCGGTTTGTGTGGATGATTGTCCTGGGTTTTGCGAGATTGGGAAATCCGCCTTCAGGGCATCAGAAAATTTGTATCCACAACCCTTTGGCGTAATTACGGCTGGGGCCGATAAGGATTATCCAGCAGATTTTTCCCATTTGAATATTATGGGAACAACCGTTGGGGCCGTTGGGATAGAGGCCAACAGTGACAAGGCAATTTTTGAGAATGTGAACACGGAAGTCCGGTTAGGTAAGGATAAAGGGATTAAGCTAAAATTACCCATTGTAGTACCCGGATTGGGTTCTACAAACGTTGCAAAAACGCATTGGGACGGCCTGTCAATCGGTTCTGCGATTTCAGGCACGGCGTTAACCATTGGCGAAAACGTCGGCGGTATGGACGTCGGTTCCAAGATGGAAAATGGGAAAATAGCGCATTGTCCCGACCTTGAATATCGCGTAAAGACCTTCCAGGAATGGCAGAAGGATGGTTATGGCGCGATTATCATGCAGGAAAACGTGGAAGACAGCAGGTTGGGCGTACTGGAGTACGGAATAAACAAATTAGGGGTACAAGCGGTAGAATTGAAATGGGGACAAGGTGCCAAGGACATCGGCGGAGAGGTTAAGATTAATACCCTGGAAAAGGCGAGGATGTTAAGGGATCGAGGCTACATTGTGCTGCCTGACCCTTATGACGATGCAGTAGCCGCCGTTTTTGGCAAATCATTTAAGGAATTTGAAAGGCATTCCAGAGTTGGAATGGCCTCGGAAGAAGGCTTTGTAAAGAGGGTTGCAGAATTAAGAAAGGCCGGCGCGAAGTATGTTTTCCTGAAAACAGGCGCTTACCGGCCGGCAGACCTTGCCAGGGCGGTGCGTTATTGCTCCGTTGCAGGGGTTGACGTCTTAACCGTTGATGGGGCAGGCGGCGGAACCGGTATGAGTCCCTGGCACATGATGAATGAGTGGGGGGTGCCAACGCTTTATATCTCAGCCCTTACTTATAACTACATTCATAAACTGGCAACGAAGGGGCAGCACGTGCCTGATGTTGTCCTTGCCGGTGGCTTTGCATTCGAGGACGATATCTTCAAGGCCTTCGCGTTGGGCGCGCCTTACGTAAAAGCGGTAGGCATGGCACGTTCACCGCTCTGTGCGGCGCACGTGGGTAAATTACTGGGAAACCAGATCAAGAACAATACCTTAGACAAGAGCGTAGAAAATTACGGCAAAACCATGGACGAGGTCTTTGTTCTTGCGCCAAAGGTAAACAGATTGTTCGGCGCTAATGGAAAGAAGGTACCGCCGGGCGCAGTTGGTGTGTACTCGTATTATCAGCGCTTATCCCAGGGCTTGCGGCAATTGATGGCCGGTTCAAGAAAGTTTGCACTGGAACACATAACGAGGAGTGACATTGCATCCCTGACCCGCGAAGCAACCGAAATAACCGGTATTAAATATATCATGGATATCGACAGCGAAGTGGCCGAACAGATACTCAACGGTAAAGAACCAGGCAGAGCCAAGCCAGCCGCAAAAGCGGCAGCAAAGGTAGCAACAAAGGCAAAATCTAAGGCAGCGCCGAAGGCTAGCGGGAAGAAAATAACCAAGAAAAGGAAGTAAACTTCACTTTTATCTTGTGGCTTAGAGTAAACAATTTGGCTGAAAACACACATTTATTCAGGACTTTTTTTCAGCAATTATTTGTAAAATTCCTGTACATTGAAAGGGGTTTTTCAGTATCTTTACGATATTGAAAAACCCCTTATTTTTTGAAAAACCAATATCATTTCACCATAATGCTTAAAGAATTTAACGGGTATTTCTTCAACAATATTCATTGGGTAGTGAAAGACCTGAAGCCGGACGTGTTTCAGGAGATGACGGGTGCAGGTAGGGGCGGGGTATTCCAGCCCTTCCCGGCATCCCTGCAGCCAGGCGTGTTTCTGGATATGATGGGAGCCGTGTTTGGAAGCAATGCATGTGAAATTATTCGCAGTGAGCCGTACAAAAAGATACAGAAGTACACAAAAAATAATGAGTCTTTTTTCATAAAGCAGTATGTCACAAAAAGCGGCATTGACGCTGTAAAATCGGTAATTACGCCGTCCAAGGCAAAGAAAGAGTGGAATAACGGCATCCTGTTGCTGAAAAAACAGATACCCACCCCTGAACCCGTCGCTGTGGGAGAAAGGAGGCGCTTTGGCGCAGTAAAGGACTGCTATATCATAACAAGGGCAATCCCTGACAGCGTAACGGGCAGGGAACGATTAATGACGCTCCAGCAATCACCCGAAAAAAATCAGTCTGCAAATAAAGGCCTATTTCTCAAAAAGCTTATTTCATACGTTAAGACGCTCCATGTGTGCGGGCTTTTCCACGGAGAACTTCATGCAGAAAACATCCTCGTTGGCAGAAATAACGGCGAATTTTATCTGATAGACCTCGGACGTGTGATATGCAGGGAAAAGATACCCCCGGCGTGGAAGATTTACGACCTGTCGCGATTGCTGTATTCTATCCTGGACGTCTGCACCCGCGACGAGATAACCACGGCAATAGACGACTATACGGACGATATGTCAAACATGGGGAACAAAAAGGGTTTTCACGCGGCGGTCTTCGGGCAAATCCGAAGGATTAAGCAGCGTCACTGGGGCGGAAAAACGAAGAAGTGCCTGAGAAACAATGCGCAGTTCAAAACCCTGACCCATAATAACTATGCAATAAATATGCGCCGTGAATGGGATATTACGGCGCTGGAGGGACTGATCGGCAAGCATACCGATTCATTAATGAAGGGGCGCGACAATGTGATAAAACTATCTCACAAAACGGCGATTACGCACCTACCGCTATCCAATGAAAGCGACAAACTCGTTTGCATTAAAGAATACCGTTACCCATCCGCTTTCAAAAAATTCTTTTATCCGTTTTTTCATTCTCCGGCGCGGAAGGCCTGGTTTGCCGCGCACGGGTTGATTGCAGCAGATATCCTCACGCCCAAACCCATTGCGTTGATTGAAGAAAAAAGAACCGGCATGATCAAAAAAAGTTTTTTTATTACGGAGGGCATCTTTGATTGCCGTCCGTGCTACAAATACATCCGTAATGCCTTTGGCAACCGGCAGAAAGAGGGTGCCTTTCCCGGAAAACGAAGGTTTGCCGCCTCCCTGGCGGCGTCTTTTAAACTGCTCCACGATTCAGGCGTCTATCATGGTGATTTGAAGGAAAGCAACATCATGGTCAGAGAATTGCCGGATGCCTGGGATTTTTATTACATAGACCTGGATCGCGTCTATTTCAATAAAAACATCACCCTCAGAAGAAAGATAAAAAACCTCTCCCAATTAAATGCCTCCGTGCACGACTACTTCACCCGTACGGATCGATTAAAATTCTATAAGGTATATGCCGGGGTGCAAACACTCGGCAATAAGGACAAGCAAATAGTGAAGGCGATTATTGCATTAAGCAAGAAGAGAAATGCGGGCAAGGTGGTGAAAAATGAAAATTCTGTATGACCACCAAATATTCGTTTATCAGGAATTTGGTGGTATCTCAAGATATTTCTACGAGCTTATGAATGCCTTTGAGAAGGATAAAGACATTCGTTTTGATTTGTCCCTTGCCTACTCAAATAATCATTATATAAAAAACGCTCGCTTTGTAAAAAGCAGGCCCTTTTTCAAGACAAGAAATTTCAGATTGAAAAACAGGTTCCTTCACTATGTAAACATGCGCGGTGAAAGGAAACTCTTGCTTGGGAAAGATTATGACGTCTTTCATCCAACGTATTTCAATCCCTATTTTTTAGAATATCTCGGAGATAAGCCATTTGTATTAACCATATACGATATGGTTTACGAACTATTCCCCCACATTTTCTCTCACAGAGATAAAACGGGGGTATACAAAAAATTATTGACTCCCATGGCAACGAAGATAATTGCCATCTCGGAAAACACAAAACGTGATATAATAAAGCTGTTTGGCATTAAAGAGGATAAAATAGAAGTCATTTATCTTGCCAATCCACTTGCTGCCGGGGCCATTGAAAAAAGGAAAGGCGCTGTCAGTGATTTACCCCAAAAATATCTACTATTTGTAGGCAACAGAAGGGTATATAAAAATTTCGATACGTTTATCGAGTCGATCTCATCACTGTTACAAGACGACAAAGACCTTCATCTGCTCTGTGCGGGTGGCGGTACATTTACCCCATCTGAAATAGCGGGTTTAGAAAAATTGGGGGTAATGAAGAAAGTAACCCAACGTTCCTTCGATGACAATCAACTTGCACAGTTTTACCTAAATGCGGTAGCATTTGTTTTTCCTTCTCTCTATGAGGGCTTTGGAATACCTGTTTTAGAGGCTTTTTCTTGTGGCTGCCCGGTTATAGCAAGTAATATAAGCTCACTGCCGGAAGTTGCCGGTAATGCTGCGGAGTATTTCGACCCGGCTGATACGATGTCAATATTGAGTGCGGTCAAAAAGGTAGTCCGCGATCATAACTTGAGGAGTGAACTTAAGGACCGGGGATATGAAAGGTTAAAAGGATTTTCCTGGGAAAAAACGGCAAATAACACAAAGAACCTTTATCAAAGTATACTATGAAAACGGCAATCATAACGGGTGTCACAGGGCAAGACGGGGCATATTTATCGGGTTTTTTACTGAATAAGCAGTATCGTGTTGTCGGTATTGTAAGAAACGCATCGAAGAGCAACGTAAAAAATTTACATTACCTGGGTGTTAGCGATAGGATTACTTTGGTAGAGGCAAATCTTTTAGATTTGTCTAACATAATCAGAATCTTAGACAAAAACAAACCCGACGAATTTTATAACCTGGCCGCCCAAAGCTCGGTAAGCTTGTCGTTCGAACAACCGATAGGCACCCTGGAATTCAATATTATCAGCGTAGCAAACACGTTAGAAGCCATAAAGGTTGTTAACCCGAAAATAAAGTATTATCAAGCCTCAAGCAGTGAGATGTTCGGCAAGGTTAAGCAGGAAAATTTGCCGGTAAAAGAGGATTTTGTTTTCTACCCCGTGAGTCCTTATGGTATTTCCAAGGCAGCCGCACACTGGATTGTCGTTAATAACAGAGAGGCGTACAACCTGTTTGCCGTTTGTGGCATCCTTTTTAACCATGAATCCGTCCTGAGAGGCATCAACTTTGTCACTAAAAAAATTCTCAATACCGCCGTTAAAATCAAGATGGGTTTATTGAATAAACTTGAACTGGGAAATGTGAAAATATACCGGGACTGGGGATATACGCCGAAATACGTGGAGGCAATGTGGTTGATGCTGCAGCAGGAATTTCCCAAAGACTACATAATCTGCTCCGGCGAGGCACACAGCCTGGAAGAATTTGTACAAAAAGTTTTTGAAAAGCTCGGCTTAAAACTGGCGGAATACGTCGCCCTGGATACAGGCCTGTATCGCCCCGTGGAGCTGGAAAAAATCTACGGTGACAATGCTGAGGCCAAAAGGATGCTCGGTTGGAACTATGATATGAGTTTTGACCGGTTGATAGAAACCCTTTTGAAAGACGAAATTCAGTATATCGAGTATGAATCAAAGCTTAATCAAATATAAAGAGTCATAGCGCGTGGAAACAGGTTAATTCTCGAAAAATACCCCATAGGGGTACAACAACCGTAGCCCACTGCGCAAGCGGTGGGTTAAGAGAGATGGCGATTATTTTAGCCCCGTAGGGGCGGCACAACCGATACTGGGGCATACCTATCATTCATTGGGTATTTGTGTCGCCCCTACGGGGTTTCATACGGGATTGCAATGTTTCCCACCGCTTGCGCAGTGGGCTACGGTTGTGTAGCCCCTGACGGGGCATGGTATTTGAATTGCCGATGTTATAAGGCTGTTTATCTTCTACTACCTATATTTTGTTCCTAACGGAACTAGCGCGTAGTTGCAATAATAAACACCAAGGTTTTGCGCTCATTACAGATTTCTTAACGTAACACCTATACCCATTATCCCCCATTCTTAAGGGGTTTTTGCTGCGGCTTCGCCGCTCTACGGACTTTGACATGAATAAAGAAAAGGTATTGATCATTAAGCTGGGTTACTCAGAAACGTTGGATGGTGAGATCGGGAAAATCACCAGCCTGGGAGACGTGCTTCGCAGTACCGTACTACTACATCTTTACAAAAACGCGCACGTTACCTGGCTCATTGATGAAATCTCTTTTCCCCTCCTTAAAGGCAATCCGTACATTCACAGAATCTTGTCTTATGATATTACCTCCGTATTACAATTACAGTCAGAACGATTTGATACAGTTATCAACCTCGAAAAGGTGCCCGGCCTCTGCGCTTTTTCAGATTCACTCAATGCCTGGCGACGGTACGGTTTCAGATTTGACCCGGAAAATGGCACTGCCCTTGCGTATGACGGCACCCAGCGCATTCTGGACATTTGCATGGACCCCCACTATAAGAAAACAGCAAAAAAATATTGGGAAGAGGTGCTGTTTGAAATGGTGGGCGCAAAGTGGAATGGAGAGGGTTACATTTTAGGGTATAAACCAAAATCCCCCATTATGTATGATATCGGTTTTAATTATGACGTCGGCAAAAAATGGCCCAATAAGGCATGGCCGGCCGAATATTGGAAAGCGCTGGAAAAACGTATCGGGAACAAATACGTCATCTCGTGGCAGCAGGGATTAAAGAATATTGAAGAATATTTTGAGTGGATAAACTCCTGCCGTGTTTTTGTAACCAATGACAGCCTGGGACTCCATGTCGCTTGCGCCTTGAACAAGAAAATAATCGCGCTCTTCGGCCCTACCCTTGCCTCAGAAATCTACATACCAAACGGTGTCAAGTTATTACCACAGGTAAATTATGATTGCTTACCTTGTCTCAAACCCAAATGTATCCAAAACAGATTGTGTATGAATTACATAGAGCCGAACGTGGTCTATGATGCAATCGAAAGTATTATGAAAACACATGGATAAATATCGTATCGACAGCCATAAGCTTTTATTTCATGTCTCCAGGGTAAACGATTGGTTAAAAGGAGAAAATATTTATCCTATTTATGCCGAGATATCCCCTTCGGGCGCATGTAACCATCGTTGCACTTATTGTGCCCTGGACTTTATGGAATATCAGGCACGATTTTTGGATAAAGGGACGCTGAAAAATACGTTAGCCGAAATGGCTTCACTCGGTTTAAAAAGCATCATGTACGCCGGCGAAGGTGAGCCGCTGCTGCACACAGATATTGGTGAAATAATCAACCACACAAAAAAAGCCGGTATCGACGTCGCCTTGACAACGAACGGTGTATTACTAAAGAAAGACCTTATAGAGAACACACTGGGTAGTATTGCCTGGATAAAAGTGAGTATCAATGGGGGATCGAAGGAAACCTACGCCAGGATTCACAAAACCGGTCCGGACAACTTCGACAAGGTAATAGAAAATATGTCCTACGCCGCGCAGGAAAGGCGCAGGAAGGGATACAACTGCGCATTAGGCATGCAGCTTATCCTCCTTCCTGAGAACCGGCACGAGGCAGAACTTTTGGCACAGCGGGCAAAAGACATAGGCATGGATTATTTGGTTATAAAACCGTATTCTCAACATCCGTTAAGCAAAACAACCCGGTACAAAGACATAAAATATAACGATTACCTTCATTTAGCCGGGAAGCTGGAACGTTTCAATACGCATGATTTCACGGTAATATTCCGGCTGAATACCATGAAAAAGTGGGACGAAGGCCGACGAAATTACCGGCAATGCCTTGCCCTCCCTTTCTGGTCTTACATTGACGCCGGCGGCGACGTTTGGGGTTGCAGCGCTTATCTCAATAACGAAAATTTTAAGTACGGCAATATTTACGAAACCACGTTTCAGAAAATTTGGGAAGGAGAAAAACGGCAAAAATCTCTACGCTGGACAGAAGAAGAACTTGATATAAACCAATGCCGGTTAAATTGCAGGATGGACGAAATCAATCGCTATCTGTGGCAATTAAGGCATCCGCCTGAACATGTTAATTTTATTTAGAAAAACGGCATATCTAAATCCTATCAAATTCGGGGGGGGTGGAACATTATGCAAGAAATAAATGTCTTTATAACTTCAGAGCTAAGATATTGAGTCACGGCAATTTTGGCGTTTAATTTGGTTGCAAGAATTAAAAAAGCTTGTAAACTTCTTTTTTTTGTTTTAATATCGCTTTAACTAAAAAGTGTTTTTTATCACCACTTGCCATGCAATAAGAAAATTCTAAATGAATAGTAAATAGGTCGATGTGGATTTATCCACAGGCATCCTTTGCAGAAAGGGTACTTTCCCATGGATTTAGAAGATAAACTGAAATCTTATGATAATACCCTCTACAATTCCCTCCAAGGTGTAATTCGTTCATGTGAGGAGATTTGGAAGACTCCACTCCTTCCATGGTTTACATGTCACGGCATTTCTCATTCAAAAAAGTTAATTAGTCTTTTAGGGCAAATATTATCGCACATAGAAGAAACGCCTGTGCGTCTTAACAAAGACGAATTATTTATCCTTCTTACTGCTGTCTACTTGCATGATATTGGGATGCAATTTTTAAAACTGGAAGATATCCCGATAGACCAATTGACCCCTGATCACTATGAAGAAATACGAAAAAGGCATGCCGTAGAAAGTTATAATTTAATAATGAAGAACACTAAAATCTTACCTAGAGATGATTTTCATATTTTCAGAATAGATGAGCAATACCTTCCTGCCATAGCAAACGTATCAAAAGGCCATGCAACTGATTATTTTGTTGAAACGGTGAGATACTTCACCCAACACCCTGCAAAGCCGCATAATGAAGCGGTGCGTGGAGCATACCTCACAACCCTTTTGATAATTGCAGACGAACTTGATTTACAAAGTTCGAGGGTGGATTTTTCTGAAATTCCAAAGTTCAAACTCTCGGATGTTTCTTCTCTTCACTGGTACAAACACCATTATGTTGATTCTATTGAAATTAATAATGGTATCATTTCTATTAGACTTAAATTCCCTCCCAAAGCGCCATTCGTGGAAGAGCATAAATATAGTGTGCTAATAAAAAAGCTTATTTACGATAAATTGAACGATCAAATTAAAATAGCAATCCCAATATTGGAAAAGGCATCTAATGGCTATCTACATCTACGTCTCAATGACATTGAAGAAATTTTTGACCCTGACGGCATAATAAGGGAACTGCCGGACGGAGCGCTACAAGCATTAAAGAATACGTTGAATAAAGAAGTTCCTGATGAATTAGGAAATCTTGCGCAGGCAGAAAAATTAAATGTAGATGGTATTGCTACGTCTTCCTATAATAACGAGAATATCTTGCGAAACAAAAGGAATATACAAGGTATTTTAGGCAAATACAACTCTAAGTTCATTGGGCGTAACAAAGAAATTTCTGAATTAATGAAGAGTGTACAACAGCATCGGCTCGTCACATTGCTGGCTACCGGCGGTATTGGTAAAACAAGACTCGCGTTGGAGGTTGTGCGGCAAATGGAAGAAAATAATTTGGTTCAGCAGGGTATAGCCGTTGTTCCGCTTGATGAGGTAATGGATGATACGGAGTCTGCAGTGTTAGATGTGTTTGTAGAAGCGCTGAAACTCGCTCCGGAGCTGTGTAGCGGAGAGAAGAATGCAATACTCAATGAATTTAAGAACGAACAAACCGTACTCCTTCTCGATAACTGCGAGACAGCTCCAAATTCCCTTGCAAACTTAGTCGATGTCTTGCTTAGGGATTGCCCGCATCTCCGTATCCTTGCCACTTCTCAAAAAGCATTAGGATTGCGTGGAGTAGAGCAAACCTTTTTTCTTGAACCTATGTTGCCGCCAAAATCTGAGGTTTTAACACTATCAGAACTTGAGATGCTGGACAGTTTTCAACTTTTTAAACACCATGCGTGCCTTGCGGATTCTGCGTGGCATCCGGAAAATCAGGATGCTCCTGCCATAGCTGAAATTCTTCGCTTGACCGACGGTATTCCACTGGCGATAGAATTTGTTGCCGCATGGATGCCATTACGCTCGTTGATAGAAATTACCAAGGAATTGCGCAGAACACCTCTGGGTAATATTACAAGTGCGCAGGATGCTATTGATATCCAGGCTGAACGACATCGCTCTTTGATGCGATGTCTTGATTGGTCGTTTAATCTCCTTGATAAATGGGTTCAAGACGGTTTTGCCGGCCTTGGTGTATTTGCGGATACATTTACTGTAAATTCAGTCGAGTTTATTTGTGAGCGACCTGACGCGCAAAAAATATTAGACAGCTTGGTAAAGATGCGTCTAGTCTACCGATTGTCATACGAGGAAGTAAGCGTTTATACGATGCTCCGCTTTACTCGTATTTACGCTAATACAAAGTTCAAATTGCTTCCTAATGCGCATTCCGTTCGTAAACGTTTCGTTTCGTATTTTGTTGAGATGGCAAATGAGAGTGGAATGTTAAAAAGACATGGTAAATCATTTGCATTTAATCTCGAATGGAAAAATGCGCTTGCTGCCACTAAAATTGCGGAAGAAATAGGCAATAAGGGTGCGTTATTCCCCCTTTCAAAGTATCTCGGAGAATTTCTGCTTCGTAAAGGGCTATGGGCTGAACGCGAGAAGCTTAATTTCAGCGCACTTAAAGCGGCGCGAGAGTTGAGAAATGAGCCTGTCGAGCGATGCATTCTCGTTGACTTAGGAACTGTTCTTGAGTGTCAGGGACGTTGGAATGAAGCAAAAGAGAGGTACAAAGATAGTCTGATTATTTCTACAAGATTAGAGAGTGTTGAAGGGCAAGCCATTGCATGGGAACATCTTGGTGAACTCTTTCAACGTGAGGGAAAAACAGTCGAAGCAGAGGATGCATACAGGCGGCGTACTGAATTGCGTAAGAATGAATGCGATCTTCACAGGAAGGCCTTTGGTCTAGACAAGGATGGCAAACTTCTCGAACGTAGTGGGAAGCTGGACGAAGCAGCGCAGAAATATTTTGAGAGTTGGGAAATTCGTAAAAAAACAGATGATAAATCTGGTCAAATATATAGCCTATCTCATATTGGGGATGTTTTTACACGACAAAGGCGATGGGAAGAAGCTGAATCGGCATATAAGGAGAGTATAAAGATTTGTCATGACGTTGGTGATAACCATAAGCAAGCGGCAACAATCTACAACCTTGGTAAACTCTATCAAGCACAGGGAAAATTTATTGATGCAGAAGCAAATTATATACAATCTCTGGAGATGCGGAAGAATATTATAGACCCCAAAGGTGAGGCGCTTACGCGTTGTACATTAGGGGGGATGTATCGAATTTGGGGAAACTGGGCAAAAGCAGAAGAAATGACCAGGAAGAGCTTGGAGATTGGTCAAAAACTTTCTGATCTTGAAGGCCAAAGCATATCACTGAACGAATTGGGTCTGCTTTACATTGCACAAGAACGCTGGCAAGATGCTGTAAGTGCATTGGAAGATAGTTTAAAAATAAATCAAAAAAGGAATGATCCCATAGGCGACGGAATAACGTTAGACCGTCTGGCACAAGTCTATTACTATCAAAAAAAATGGACAAAAGCTGAAACGGCATTGCTGAAAAGCCTGGCCTTATCAGAACAAGCAGGCCAACACGTTCAAGCAGGAATAACGCTGATGCATTTAGCATTGTTGCATGCATCACAGGGATTAAAATCAAAAGCGCTGCCTTTTGCGCAAAAGGCGGTATCTGTTCTTGAAGGGGCGTGGAATAAAAAATGCTATTCAGTGGCAAATGATATCTTATCAAAACTGGAAAGACGCATGAGTGAGGGCCATCCTTGGAATGCATGGGATGAAACCGATTATCAAGCAAAGGCCATATTTGTTCGTAGACTCGCAAAACACTACAGAGATAATAATCAATGGGTGGACGCGGAAAGAGAGTACAAGCAGAATTTAGAAAAGTGCTTAGAAAAAGGAGACCGGATTGGTGAGGGAATTACCTTAAATGAACTGGGCAGTGTGTACCGAAAGCAGCAGAAATTTGCAGAAGCAGAGAATACGCATAGGAAAGCGCTGAATATTTTTTCTCAGCATAGTGTTTCTGATGGGCAGGCAGCATGTCATCATAAGCTTGGTAACCTTTATGGAGAACAAAAACAGTGGGTGAAAGCAGAAACTGCATACAAGGAAAGTATGAGTATAAGGTGTAATACCCATAGTGATATTGGTGAGGCAATAACGCTTGATCGCCTTGCCGATATTTATCAACAACAAAAACTTTATGATGAAGCAGAAAAGATGTACCAGCAAAGCTTGTCAATAGTTTGCAAAATCGGAACCGCCACGCAAAAATGGGAAACATTCAGAAGGTTTGTGTTGTTGCGCAAGGAGCGCGGGGATACACCTGGCGCATTAGCTCTCGCGCGGGAGGTGATAACACTATTAGAAAAATCAAAGAATACCAGGTTTTTAGCCGAAGCTCAGACATTGTTAGGGAGGTTGTCTCAAGAAAAAGGTACAAACGTTGATCTGTGATATTTTCTTTAAAGCACGGGAAATCGCTTTTTGACAGTATCGTAAGGCTGGGTTGAGCAAAAGTGAAGCCTAACGTAAACTAATTACAGCATTGACGAAACTGTTGGGTTTTGTGCCTCAACACAACCAATCGAACTATTTCGTTGGATGCGCTTTGTTTCACCAAGCCGACCTCTTTGGTAGCATTATTTCAAAGGTATGTATGAAACCGATACGTTGTTCCAATCATGCAGCGTTGCAGATGGCTTTAAGAGGCGCCACAGAGAAAGAGGTTATTGCAGCCATAAGACTAGGCAAATGGGGGGGCGCAAGAATGGGTAAACTTATAGCAAAATACCGATTCGGTTTTAATATGGTTTCATTAATAAATCAAAAGGTTTATAAGTTCAAAACGGTAGAGGCGATTTTCACAGACGAACCGGATGAAATTGTTGTAATTACCGTAAAAGTCTATTATTCTAATGAGGAGGGAAAACCATGAAAATCCAATATGACTCAGAGGTTGACGCCCTCTATATAGAGTTTCATCCACTGGAACCGGGAACCGCTGAAAACAGGGAATTAAGTGAAGATGTTTTAGCCAACTACGGGCCCGACGGCAAGCTAGCCGGGCTAGAAATATTGAATGCAAGCGCAGTCTTGGGCGAAAAACTAAACAAGGTGATTTTAGAATTAAGCCCAATGCATCATAGCATGGAAATGCGTTAAAAGTTTCTCTCCTTGTATGGGTATTGTTGGTGGGTTGTCCTGTCATAAGGAATCAATAATTACCATCAACGCCTTTTATCAGTCAGAGGTATCACCTCGTTAATCTTGGTGAAGAGTTATCAAATGCATCTTAATGATATTGCCAGAGAAATAAGAAAAACCATTATTGCCACAGCCAACAAATCGAAAAGCCCACACGTAGGGTCTGCGCTGTCGTGTGTAGATATTTTGACCACTTTGTATTTTGAAACGTTACAGTTAGACCCGTGGGAGGAAAGGGATATTTTCATCCTGAGCAAAGGACACGCGGCATTATCCCTCTACTGTGTTTTGTCCCGCAGAGGCATTATAGACAAGCGCCTGCTGGACGGCTACTATCAGAACAACGGCACCCTGCCCGCGCATCTTGACCGGTTTACCGCGAAGGGCGTCGAGGTCTCTGCCGGTTCCTTGGGTCACGGTTTTAACATAGGGCTAGGAATCGCTTATGGACTTAAAAAGAAAAAAGAAAACCGAAAGGTCTACGTATTGATAGGCGACGGAGAATCGCAGGAGGGTTCGATATGGGAAGGCGCACTCTTTGCCTCAAAACTCGGCATCGATAATTTCACGGCAATTATGGACTATAATAATTTACAAGGGTATGGCAGGCCGAACGAGATTTGCAGCTTTGAACCCGTGGCCGATAAATGGAAGGCATTCGGGTGGGACGTTTACCAGGTCGATGGGCATGATTTTGCTGAAATAAACCACGCCCTTCAACAACAGAATCATCAAAAACCCAAGATCATCATCGCCAAAACGACAAAGGGAAAGGGCGTCTCTTACATGGAAAACGAGCTAAAATGGCACTATTTTATCGTCACGGATGAGCTTAGAGACAAGGCGATTCGGGAATTGGATAATTGAGCAAAGAATCAGACGAAACCACCGAAGTAAGGGTGGGCGTTCATGCGAACAGTATATCAATTCCGCACACTGTTGCTACCTTTATTAATTGACGCATCCTAAGCATCGAAAACCTGACTTGTTTGGCTCTACAACAGGCCCGAAGGGCAGAAAGCATATAGCCAGGGGTGAAGCCCCTGGTAAAGAAATAAAAGATAACCAGCCCCGAAGGGGCGACAGAAAAG
>CAYJPZ010000083.1:5484-16351 GCA_964372185.1 uncultured candidatus Brocadiaceae bacterium | reverse complement strand
TCACGAAAAGCCGCCTAAGCAAACAGAAAACGCCAGGAAAAACAACCTGCCGGGGAGATGGTATGCCCAGACACGGCTAAAATAAAGGGAAAAACAAGGGATACAGGTAAAAAACCTGTCTTTTAAGCAAAAACCCAACCTCGAATTTTAAAATGGCCTCTTGGTAAGGAACAAATCATCCCCGCACTTTTGTAAAAAGTGCGTTTTCGTTCAGACACTATATAGGTGTGCATAATTAAACAGACACACCAATCGTATCAAAGATATAAAATAAGGCACACCAGATAATAGATATTGAATTAAGGCAAATCAAGGTGTATCATAATCGAGTAGCGATCATAACTATTTAAAAGCCAATCGTACAAGCATCCCTGCATGGATTAACAAATGGATTAGATATACCTATCCTAATCTAAAAAAAACTCAAAAAGTAAAAAAGCGCTAATTGTTTTTGAAGACGAAGCATCTTTTCGGCAAAGTCCAACACTCCATCAAACATGGTCTCCCGTTAATTCTCAGCCCAAGATACTTTCTAATGGCGCAAGAAATACGCAAAAGATATTTGGAGCAGTTGCGCTGCAGACGGGGAAATTTAAGTGTTGCCACAGAACGGACATGTTCAATCATGAAACATACGTTGCGTTTCTTGAAGATATAGTTGGCTATTTTTGTGATCGACAATACAAAAAAATATTTCTTATTCAAGACAATGCGTCCTACCACAAACATCCTGACACCTACGTGCATCCGCAATACAAAAGCAATTTAGTAAATGCCAATTCCCTAACGGGGATTGTAAAAAAACTTACAAAAAAAGAAGTTTTTACCGGGTAATACTATATTGCACACCCAGGTTGATTATACTTAAAATTATGTTATAGTATGGATATGCAGCAGTGCCACTCGCCACTCTGCGACAATGCCTGCATTAGATGTAAAATTACCCTTGATGGCAACAGTGGCTATACAAAGCAAGTACGCAGTAAACGTCCTTGCTGATGCCTGCGTCCCACTGTCATCGGAAAGCGTTACCATTACTATGCCTAAGAAAAAAAAGAAAATTCCCGACAAACTCCAGGCGTGGATTGACGCCCGAAAGGCATATCATCTCTTTCACGCCCAAGTCCAAATGGCGCGTGACCTCTGTATGAACTCAAAGGGCTTCAGAAAACTTGCCAACCATCGGCAGGAAAAATGGAAGCTCCCCCTACCCCTGTTTATTGAGGAACTGTACTTCAAGCGTTTCGGCAGAACGCAACCGGAGCAAGTTACACCCATCGAACAAGTCGCCAAAGCCATCAACCGCTGGAAAGAAGAAAAGAAACTGAAGCGCGAACAAAAACGTGCGCTTAAGCCGTCGCTTGAATCGCCGGCAAAGCCCGCAGATGGCGGCGATAATCAAGGTCAAGCTCATTCGGAGTAGGAACCGGTAGTGTTACATAATGACATATCAAAATTAAAAATCGACAAAACGCGGGCGATGCAGCATCGCCGGGTGCATAAGAAAACGTCCTTACAGATTGTCGCAGCAGCCTTTTTACTTCTTCTGGGTTTTGTGCTTTACCGGTTGGTCTTTGACCCCATCGTTACGGTGAAGGTAGCAACCGTATCGCAGATGTACCCAGCCCAGGCATTTACGTTATTACATGCCAGCGGCTACGTCGTTGCGCAGCGTAAGGCATCGGTGGCTTCTAAGGCAACCGGACGGCTGGAATGGCTTGGCGTAGAAGAAGGAAGCGCGGTAAAAAAGGGACAAACGATAGCAAGACTGGAATGTGAAGATGCCGTAGCTGTCCGTGAGCAGGCAATGGCAAACCTGAACGGCGCCGTTTCTAATCTGGTAATAGCAAAGACAGAAATGGACGACGCGGGACTACATTATAACCGCCAACGGGAACTTCGCACACAGGGGATTGTAGCCCAGTCGGAATTTGACGTAGCTGAAGCCCGTTACAAAAGGGCTTGCGCCGCAGTAACCGCAGCGGAAGCGGCGATAGATGCCGGCAGGGCAGCATTGCACGCCGCAAAGGTTTCTTTGAAATACACCTTTATTCGCGCCCCTTTTGATGCGGTTGTGTTGACCAAAAACGCCGATATTGGCGACGTTGTAACCCCGATGGGCGCCGCTGCAAACGCTAAAGCAGCCGTTGTGACCATTGCCGACATGTCATCCCTTCTTGTAGAAGCGGACGTTTCCGAGTCAAATCTGCGAAAAGTCAAGGCCGGCCAACCCTGCGAGATACAGTTGGACGCCATCCCTGACGTCCGCTTCCGCGGGATGGTATACATGATCGTACCCACTGCCGACCGCAGCAAGGCATCGGTTATGGTTAAGGTCAAGTTTTTGGAGAAAGACCCGCGCATCCTTCCTGAAATGAGCGCCAAGGTTGCCTTTCTGGAAAAACCCATTACAGCGGAAGAACAAAGGCCGAGAGTGGTTTTAAATAAGGGCATTATGATAAGTTATAATGGGCAGCAGGTCGTCTTCATCATTAAGGAAAACCGGGCGATTGAAACCCCCATTACCACAGGCACTCAACTTGGTGATATGATTGAAATCGTTGCGGGTGTTGCCGCAGGGGAACAGGTGGTCGTGAATCCATCTGGAAGGCTCAAGAATCGTGCTAGAATTAAGATTAAGGATAACGAGTAGGCCTCATGCCGGCAAATCGGCCTCTCCGGGAAAATGAAGCAAGAACTTCTGGTACAGGCGCATTCCGATGCCGGAACGGATAGCGGGGCTATCCGTTCCGCATTATTTACCATTTCTCACGGTATTACATCAAGGTATTTCAGTTTCTTTTTCCGTTAGAGGTGTGCCAGGTAGACTGCATCAATGTCCTTTTGCTGCTCTATCTCACGAAGGCATTCCTGCGGCACGGGCGCATCGACACTCACAACCATAATTGCATTTCCACCGCTTTCCTTTCTGCCAAACGTCATGTGAGCAATATTTATTTTTTTATTGCCAAGCATACTTCCGATGTTTCCTATCAAACCAGGCTTGTCCTTGCCGAGGAGAATAAGCATGTGGGGGCTGAGCAACACTTCTATGCCATAGCCGTTGATGTCAACAATCCTCGGTTCCCCTTTCCCAAAGACCGTTCCCGATATGGATTTTTCGCCTTGAGGCGTTGCTATCTTGGCGGTAATGAGGCTGGTGAAATCGCATATACCGCTGCTGACTGTGACGTTGACTTTGATTCCGCGTTCAGTCATAAGATGCGGCGCGCTGACAAGATTAACACCCTCATCAAGGGTAGGTCTGAGTAGTCCTACGAGAAGGCTATCCGTCGTAAGCTGCACGTTTTTCTTGCAGATTTCCCCGGTATAAATAATATCAACCGATTGTATGCCTCCGTTGACTATCTGGATGAGAAGCGCCCCCATTTTCTCTGCAAGGGCGATATATGGCTTTAACTTGGCATACTCTTCAGGGTTGTAAGGCGGAAGGTTTACCGCGTTCCTGAATCCTCTCCCGGTAAGCGCGTCAGCCATTTGGTTGGCGGCTTCAAGGGCAACCGCGTATTGCGCCTCCTCGGTAGACGCACCCAGATGGGGCGTTGTGACCACCTGGTCCAGTTCAAGGAGTTTGTTGCCCACAGGGGGTTCCGTCTCGAATACGTCCAGGGCTGCCCCCGCGACGTGGCCGCTTTTGATCGCATGATAGAGCGCGTCTTCTGAAACAATTCCTCCTCGTGCGCAATTGATAATTCGAACGCCCTTCTTCATTTGAGCGATTTCATCCTGCGTGATAAGGTTTTTTGTTTCGCTGTTAGAGGGAACGTGAACCGTAATGTAGTCGGACTGTGAAAGCAGGTCTTTCAAATTCTTTACCACGTTGGGGCAAAATTGAGAGGTTATTTCCGGAGAGATAAATGGGTCGTATCCGACAACCTTCATCTCCAGGGCGGTCGCCCTCTTTGCCACCTGCCTGCCCACCCGGCCCAACCCGATGATGCCGAGCGTCCTACCGGCAATTTGAACGCCGGTAAATAACTTCCGCTCCCACTTACCCGCCTTTGTGGATGAATGGGACTGAGGAATGTAGCGTGAAAGGGAGAAAAGCATGGCTATCGTGTGTTCTGCGGTTGATACGATGTTGCCTTCGGGGGTGTTCATTACCACGATGCCTTTTTTCGTGGCCGCCGATACATCCACATTATCCACACCAACCCCGGCACGGCATACAGCCTTTAATTTTTCGGCCTTTTCCAACAAGGCAGCGGTGATTTTTGTGCCGCTACGCAAGATAATCCCATCACAAGAGCCGATGATGGTCTTTAGCTCATCCGCTTTGATGCCGGGTTTCTTTAATACCTGGAGACCTGCCTTTTCAAGTAGGTCAATACATATATCCGGAAGTTCGTCTGCTATTAAAACCTGCATAGTATCCTTTCTCGAAAATAAGCGCTATTAAACATTTTCCGTTGAAAATACATAACCGGGTTTTCCTCCTGTTAACGCCGCTTTTTCCAAAAGGGCGACGCAAGGACTACGGCCTTTGTGAAGTACCAGGAACAGGAAACCAGTTTGAATTTCCGTAACGCGAATAAACAAATACTTTACCATTTTTACCGGATGAAAATCAAATTCAAACTTTACAAATCAAATATCACACGCGCCTTCCACTGCGTCCCTTCCTGCACGATTGACAGGCCGTGGTAGGTAACGGCCTTGATCTCTGTTTTGATGATGTGCTTGTCTTCTACGAACGGTTCTCCCTGCACGGATGCGCTCAAATGGGCGTCTGTAAGGTTTGTTATAAGGAAGTTTTTAAAGAGGTAGTTTTTGACGTCGTGGAGGTATAGCAGTTCACTCAGCCAGTTGACCAGGAGCTGCTCCCGGTCTATCCCGGTGATTTCCAGGTTGCATGTAACCTTATCTTCAACCATCTCCAGGTCTGCAATAATATCGAACAGGGCAAACGCCGCATTTGAGAACAGTTCCGGCAATGTGGCGCCGAAAGCCTCGATTCCAATGTCTGCTGTGTGGTCAATGAATACGTATTTCGGCATTTTTCACCTGAAAATAAAATAGGAATTTTCATTTTATTTAAACGGTTTTGCGGGTGGGTATAATTATAAGATGTGCAATGGCAATACGATAGGACAACCCACCCCTGCACCCCTCCCAGGAGGGGAACTTTTTAACTCAAACCCGCAATCAGAGATTTTCATGCCCCCTTGCGAGCCTATGGCATGATAAATTCATGCTCAGGATGCCTGATGGTTAGCACCGGGCATGGGGACTTGCGGACAACCCTTTCAGCCACGCTGCCCATGATTGCCTGGGACAGACCGGTTCTGCCATGCGTGCCAAGCACGACCAGGTCGGCCATGTATTCTTTTGCCGCCCGAATGATCTCCGTAAACGGCACCCCTTGAACAACGACGGCCTCTACCGATATTTTTTCTTTTATGTCTTCGCGGATACACCGGAGGAGCCTTTCTTTAAGCCTGTCAATGGTATCCTTGTCTACAATACTGACGTTGTATAGGTCCGGATCGTTCATATCATAGATACGAATGTCAAGCACGTGGATCAGATAGAGTTTTGCCTGGTATTTTGCGGCAAACTCTATTGCATATTCGAGCGCCTTTTCCGAGTAAATAGAGTAATCAATGGGACAGAGAATGTTCTTTATTGTAATCATACGCCCATCTCCTTAAAATGTGTAGGAACGCGGTGACCCGTGTTCCTACTTCATAATTCAAAATTCCTTGTTCGGTATTCGTAATTCAATGCACCGTTGAATAGACACGAGTGCAGGTATGGCAAGCGTCCCCGCTGTCATAACAAAATTCCTTATACATACAATTACATGGTAGGCAATGCCTACCCTACTTATTTCGTCAGCACGATATCAATGGCATCGTCTATCTTTTCTATATAAAAACATTGTATCTTGTCGCGGATACCCTTGTCGATATCCTCGTAATCTTCTTTGTTTTTACGGGGAAGCACCAGGGTTTTTACCCCGCCGCGTATGGCTGCAAGCACCTTTTCCTTTATCCCGCCGATGGGCAATACGTTTCCCGTCAGGGTGATTTCTCCGGTGAGCGCCACTTCCCTTTTTGCGCACCTTCCCGTCAGGAGTGAAAGCAACGCCATGCACATGGTAATGCCCGCAGAGGGTCCGTCTTTCGGTATTGCGCCCGAAGGCACGTGGATGTGTATCTCAGAGGTATCATAAAAATTCTCGTCGATGCCGAGCCGTTTTGCGTTGCCGCGCACATAACTCAGCGCAGCGATTGCCGATTCCTGCATAACGTCCCCCAGTTGGCCGGTAAGGGTTAGCTCCTTTTCGCCCTTCATCCTGGTCGATTCTACAAATACAATGTCTCCCCCTGTTTCCGTCCAGGCCAAGCCGGTTACCACCCCAACGCGGTCTTTCTCATCGGTAACCTGATAGAAATATTTCCTGGGACCGAGAAATTTTTCCACATTTTCAGTACCTACGTCGGCAGTAATTTGCTCGCCGGCAACCACTTCTCTCGCAACCTTCCTACAGATCGATGCTATTTCCCGTTCAAGATTTCTCAGCCCGGCCTCTCTCGTATACTCGCGAATAATCTTATAAATAGCCTCTTCCTGAAATGCGATGCTTTGATTTTCCAGGCCGTTTTCCCTTATTTGCTTTGGGAGCAGGAATTTTTGCGCAATCTTTATTTTCTCTTCCTCGCTGTAACCGGCAAGATAGATGACCTCCATCCGGTCCTTAAGCGCAGTATGCACGGTATCAAGGATGTTCGCCGTTGTGATAAACAACACGTGCGACAGATCAAAGGCGACGTCCATATAGTGATCGACAAAAGTAAAATTTTGTTCCGGGTCCAAGACTTCAAGGAGGGCTGAGGCCGGATCTCCTCTAAAATCCACCCCAATCTTGTCAATCTCATCCAGCATAAAGACGGGATTGGCGAAGCCTATACGGCATATCTCCTGCATGATGCGCCCCGGCAGGGCGCCGACATACGTCCGCCTGTGTCCGCGAATCTCGGCCTCGTCGCGGATGCCACCCAGTGATATGCGAACGAATTTTCTACCAAGGGCGCGCGCAATCGACTTGCCCAGCGACGTCTTACCCGTTCCGGGAGGGCCGCAAAAACAGAGGATGGGGCCTTTTAGTTTTTCCTTGAGCTTGTGCACTGCCAGAAACTCCAGGATGCGCTCCTTCACCTTTTCAAGGCCATAGTGGTCTTCGTCGAGAATTTCCGCCGCCTGACGGACGTCCAGGTTGTCCACCGTCTTTTTATTCCACGGGATGCTGATCAGATAGTCCAGATAGGTGCGTGAGACAGGATATTCCGGCGAGGCGGGGTTAATATCCCGTATACGCCCCAGTTCCTTAACGGCCACGTCTTCCACCTCCTTCGGCATCTTTGCTTCCATAATTTTTTCTTCCAGCTTATTGATTTCTTCCGTATGCGGGTCTTCTTTTCCCAATTCCTTCTGGATGGCCTTCATCTGCTCTCTCAGGAAGTATTCCCGCTGTGCCTTCGTCATTTCTTTGGCCACGTCTTCGTCTATCTTTCCACGAACCTCGCGGAGTTGCACTTCTTTGTTCAGGTGTTGGAACATCACCCGTAACCGTTTTTTCGGGTCAACCATCTCTAAGAGTTTTTGTTTTTCATCGGCAGGCAGCTCTGCAAAAACGGCGGATAGGTCTGCCAGTATTGATGGGTTATTGATCGTGTCGATCAGAGGAATAACGTCCTTCGGCAAGGTCTTCCCCAGCATGGCGCTTAATGTAAAGAGCGTTTTTACACCTTGAAGAAGGACGTCAATCGTTTCCGATTTTTCGGTAAACTCCCGCATCTCCTCTACGCGCGCCCTGTAACAAGCGCCCGTTTTCGTCAATTCCAGCACTTTGACACGCGCTACGCCTTCCACGATGATTTTTACGCCTTCCTGGTTTGCCTCAGACACCTCCGCAATCTTTACCGCCGTCCCGACGTCATACAAATCATTTGCCTTGGGCGATTCAACGTCATACCGCATCGTCACTACGCAGATAAATTCATCATGAGAAACGGCATCGGTCACGGCCTTTGCTATTCCTTCTCCAACAAGATTTAATTGCCTGACCACGTGCGGAAACATTACGTCACCCCTCAACGGAACGATAATCATCGTTTCGGGGAGCGCTTCATATTCCCGTTTATGAACAGAAAACTTTGCCTTTTCCACCCTCGTATTCACCCTCAAAATGTTTTTGTATTAATTTATCATACCGCTTTCTTGCCGTTGGCTTTGTGGAGTTCTTCGAGGAGCTTTTTTAATTCGTCCCCTTCAATGACCTCTTTTTCCATCAGCGTCTTTGCCATACCCAGTAAGATTTCCTTTTTTTCCGTCAGCAGGGCCTTTACCCTCAAAAACGAATCGTCCATGATTTTCTTGATTTCCAGGTCTATTTCGCGCGCTGTTTCCTCGCTGTATTCTTTGCTGGAAGCAAACCCACCGGTCAGGAAAAGCGGCCTGTCGCCCTGTTCAAAGGTCACCAGCCCCATCTTTTCGCTCATGCCATATTCCTTGACCATCATTTTGGCGATCTCGGTTGCCTTCTCCAGGTCGTTCTGCGCGCCGGTGGACACCTCGTTGAAAACAATGTCTTCCGCGATCCGTCCACCCAATAGGATAGCAACCCGGTCGAGTAGTTCTGCCCTTGTCATCAGGTACCGGTCTTCTATCGGCTTTTGTAAGGTATACCCCAGCGCCCCGATGCCGCGGGGGATCATAGAGATTTTGCGCACGGGGTCCGCGTGCGGCACAGAGCAGGCTATGAGGGCATGGCCAGACTCGTGGTGGGCGACAATCTCCTTCTCCTTCTTATTCATCAAGCGCTTCTTCTTTTCAAGGCCTGTCATAATGCGATCTATCGCCTCCTCAAATTCCGGCATACTTACGGACTTTTTGTTTCTGCGCGCCGCAAGCAAGGCAGCCTCGTTGACAAGGTTGGCAAGGTCCGCGCCAACAAATCCGGGCGTCATGGCTGCTACCGAGTGCATATCGATACCCTGTTCCAGCTTCACGTCCTTGGCGTGAACCTTGAGAATGGCTTCCCGGCCATGGAGGTCCGGCCTGTCTACAACCACCTGACGATCAAATCTGCCCGGCCGCAAGAGGGCGGAGTCCAACATTTCCGGACGGTTGGTTGCGCCCATAATAATCACACCCTTGTTCGAGTCAAATCCATCCATTTCAACTAATAACTGATTAAGCGTTTGTTCCCGTTCATCATGCCCGCCCATAGGGTTGGCGCCTCTTGATTTACCGAGGGCGTCAAGCTCATCAATGAAGATGATGCACGGCGCCTTCTGGTCTGCCTGTGCAAACAAATCTCTCACGCGCGCAGCGCCCACGCCGACAAACATCTCCACGAACTCGGATCCGCTCATGTTGAAGAACGGCACCCCCGCCTCGCCCGCCACGGCCTTTGCCAGGAGCGTCTTCCCTGTCCCCGGAGCGCCAACCAGCAAAACACCCTTGGGTATCTTTCCGCCTAATGCGCGGAATTTTTCGGGTGTCTTTAAAAACTCGATAATCTCCTGGAGTTCTCCCTTGGCCTCGTCGATCCCCGCCACGTCATCAAAGGTTACGTTCAGATCTTCCTGGGCGTAGAGCCGTCCCTTGCTTTTGCCGAAGGTCATGATGCTGCCTGCAGGGCCGTACCGCTTGAATACGAATCGCCAAATCACAAAAAGGATTAACAAAGGCAATACCCAGGAGAAAAAAAAGGTCTTAAACCAGGGGCTTTCATAATGCCCCTCGTATTTCACGCCGGTCAACTCCAGTTCTTTTACGAGATCGGGGTCTTCCACTCGGGCAGTGACAAAAATAGCCGGTTTCACCGTTCCCCGTTCCATCTCGCGCAGTCTGCCGCGGATCATGGTGTTGGTAATATGGCATTCCAGGACGTCGCCATCCCTCACTAATTTTTTAAACTCACTGTACGAAATGTCTCTTATGCCGGGATTCATCAAATACATCTGCAGGAAGATGAAGAATGTAAAGGCAATGATGATATGCCAAACCGAGAATTTTTTGGGTATTTTAAACTGCATTTTTTTGAAATTTTCCAGCATGTATACTCCTCTAATTGATTATCCAGGGTAACTAAACTACTTTATATCCTCAAAAATACTTCTGGTAGGAGACGCCTCCTGACGGCGACCGGCAATTGACAACGGCGTGTACGCGCCCGGACGCAAACAAATATAAGATATTTTAGCAGAAATCGGCAATAGAAACCACGTTTACTATCCTTTTATTTAAGCGGTTTTTGTGTTGGTACGGTTGAAACCGTGCCTACAAAGCGGATGACAAAAATGGTAGGCACGGATTTATCCGTGCCTGTGTATAAAGGCATGCCAACCCCAAATCCTTGCAGCGTCTCATCGTATCCCCAATTTATTTATTTTATACTTTAACCTCCGTTTTGTTGTCTTTAGAAATTGCGCTGCCTTGACATGCACGCCACCCGCTTTTTGCAGTGCCTTTTCTATGATTTCTTTTTCTATGGAAGAAACCGTTTCATCCAGAGACGAGGATTCCAATAATTTCATGACATCGAGCGATTGGAGCGAGGCGACATGGTTATTCGACCTCCTGATTTCTTCGGGAAGATGCTCATAAAGAATGGTCTTTTGGTCGCCGTACAGGGTTAGGATTCTTTCGATTACGTTTTTCAACTCTCTGATATTTCCCGGCCAGTGGTATTTTTCCAAGAACCTCATCGCGTCAGGGTGGATTTTATTTATCTTAGAGTGGCATTCTTTTTGATTTTTCAAAATGAAGTAATTTACCAGATGAGGCAGGTCTTCCCGCCTCTCTCGTAAAGGGGGGATGTGTACCGGCACAACGT
>CAYJPZ010000083.1:0-5474 GCA_964372185.1 uncultured candidatus Brocadiaceae bacterium | reverse complement strand
ACGTGTATCCGGTAAAAGAGGTCGGCGCGAAAGGTGCCTTTGGCAACGGCCGTTTTCAGGTTTACATTCGTTGCGGCTATTATCCGAACGTCGACGGTTACGGTCTTTACGCCGCCTACCCTCAAGAATTCATATTCCTGCAATACCCGCAAAAGTTTGGCCTGATTGGATAGACCCATTTCGCTGATTTCATCTAAAAAGAGCGTGCCGCCGTGCGCCTGCTCGAAACGGCCTATTTTTTTATCGGTCGCATTGGTAAACGATCCCTTTTCGTGTCCAAACAATTCACTCTCAAGCAAGGTATCCGAGAGGTTTGGGCAACTTACCACAACAAAGGGGTGGGCATTCCTTTGGCTTTTCCCGTGTATTGCCCTGGCAACAAGCTCCTTCCCCGTGCCGCTTTCGCCGGTAATCAGTATGGGCAGGTTTCCTCTTGCGGCCCTGATGATGACGCTGAAGACGTGCTGCATGGCCGGGCATTGCCCGATAATGTTATTAAACTCGATATTCAATTCCAGTTCTGAGCGGAGGTTTGCCATTTCACGATACATCTCTTTTGAGCTAAATAATCTATCAACCGTTGGTTGGATTTCCTCAACAACCAGTGGCTTGATAATGTAATCATCCGCCCCCATCTTTATGGCTTCAAAGGCCTCGTTAATGTTCTTTATGGTGGTAATCATGATTGTATTAACGTCGCTATAAGCATTTTTTATGCCTTTGAGGACATCTAATCCCGTTGTGGCCAGGTCAAGCATTACCACGTCCACACTTTCATGCTGAAGGATTTCAATCGCCACTTCTCCGCTTACGGCGGTAAGTACCCGATAACTATTGCTAAATATTACCCGAAACGATTCGTGTATGTCGGCTTCTTTATCAACAATCAGAACGGTTCGCATAAATATCCGATGGCTTGAAATGGTTTGTCTGAAATTTAAAAGGTATCGGTTAATAACGTGTATCTGTCTTGCAACATTTTTGTAATAACGCCTGGAATAGCCTTTCCTGCGGGTTTGCCGTCAATTTTTGACACCGGCATAACTTCCATGAGCGAATTAGTGACAAATATCTCTTCCGCAGCCAAAACCCTTTCCATCCCAAACGCCTCTTCCGAGACACTGATTCCACTTTCCTTACACAATCTAAGGATGATTTTTCGGGTGATGCCAGGTAGTATATTGGTTTTCAATGCCGGGGTAATTACGGCATTTTTCTCAACGATGAAGACGTTACTGACCGCGCATTCGGTCACCTGATTGTTCGTGTTCAGGATAATCGCGTCATGATATCCGTGATCGACTGCCTCTTTTTTGATAAGGTAGTTGGTCAGGAAATTCAGCGTTTTGTGGCCGGAGATAGGGCAGGTATCACTTCTCCGGAACGATGACGTCGTGAGCGACAACCCCGTGATGTGCCATGCGGGTGGATAAGGGGTGAGCGGTTTTGCATGGACCACAAAGGTGGGATCGCATGGATGGTGGGGAATCAAGCCGTGAGAGGTTGACCCGCGGGACAGGGTCATTCTTATGTAGGCATCCTTCAGGCCATTTTGTGTAATAAGTTGCTCGATAATGTGCCCTATCTGCTGAAAGGTATGATGGAAGGGGATATCAAAATATTTCGAGGAACGAGAGAGCCGGCCAACGTGGTCTTCAAGGCAAAAGGGTTTTCTACGGTAAGTCCGCAGCGTTTCAAAAAGCCCGTCTCCGTAAAGAAAACCTCGATCCATCGCGCTGAGGAGTCCCTCCGTTTCCTTAATAATCTTATCGTTCAAGAAAATTGCGTAGGACATGGCCGTAAGTAGTTCCAGGGAATAGCAATTATTAAATTAGGCCTTCGGCAACTTTTAACAGCGTAGTGGCAAGGCGCGCCTTGCCACTACACGTACATTTGAATTTCCTATACGTGTACATTTAAGCCTTCGGCGACTTTTTTATACTCACACGCAGGGACACGGGCACCGTGTCCCTACAACAACTCGATCCCACGCTCTGGCATTTCGCTGGTGCCACTCCATCCCTTCGGGATTCTTTATGGATGTTGGATTTTTCCCGTTTTTTCATTCTATGACATAGGCATATCCATCGCCAATATCCCTCTTCTTTGCGCTCTTTGCGCCTGCGGTGGGCTGTTGCCCCTTTTTCATGCTCAGACACGTACTGGGCGCAACGTGCATCAGACCTGAAGGTCTGAGCTACAGCAGCTTCTCGGCAATTTGAATCGCATTGAGCGCCGCGCCTTTTCTAATGTTGTCGCTCACAATCCACAGGTTGATGCCGTTGGCAATGGACTCATCCTCACGTATGCGCCCTACGAATACCTCGTCCCTTCCGGCGGCCGTCGTGGCCAGCGGGTACAATTGGTTGTCCGGGTCATCCACCAGTTTAACGCCCGGCGCCGTTGAAAGGAGCCTCTTTACCTCTGCGGCGGTGATCTTCTTCTCCGTCTCCACGTTTACCGACTCACTGTGGCTGCGGACAACCGGCACGCGGACGGTTGTCGCCGTTACCCGTATACTGTTATCACCCATGATCTTTTTGGTTTCAAGCACCATTTTCATTTCTTCCGACGTATACCCGTTGGGGAGAAAGGCGTTGCTTTGCGGGATTTGAGGCAAGGCGTTGAAGGCTATCTGATGGGGAAATATCGTCCTGTGAAAGTCCTTCTTGCCGGCAAGGATGCTGCCCGACTCTTTTTCCAATTCGTCAATGGCCTTCAGACCGGCGCCGGAAACGGCCTGATAGGTGGACACAACGACCCTTTTAATCCGCGCGACGTTGTGGATCGGTTTCAAAGCAACCACCATTTGGATGGTGGAACAGTTGGGATTGGCAATAACGCCGTGGTGTTTCTGAATGTCCTGGGGATTCACCTCCGGCACCACAAGCGGCACGTCATCGTCCATCCGGAAGGCGCTGGAATTGTCAACGCAAACGGCCCCGCTTTCGATGGCATAAGGCACGAATTCCCTGCTGATGCTTGACCCCGCGCTGAAAAGGGCGATCTTGATGCCCTGGAACGAATGTTTGGTTAATTCCTGCACGGTGTAATCGACCCCGCAAAAACGTATTTTTTTACCGGCGGAACGTTTTGATGCCAATAATCTCAACTCCTTTATTGGAAATTTTCTGCTCTCCAGTATCCGGAGAAATTCCTCACCTACGGCGCCCGTTGCGCCCACTACTGCCACATTTACCGTCATTTTCTCAAAAGCTCCTTTCGTTTTTCCGTGACCTTAATGCGCTTATTTTATTCGTATCAGGATGTCTTCCCGGATCGCCTTTTCCCGCATTACCGGTGCGATCTGTGACAAAAAACGATGCGCGTCCTCATAATAACCTGCCGTTGGCCTTAAGCCCGGCATACATTGCAGCCAATACTGATTTTCCAAACGCATGAACAATTCCCTGACGTACTTGCTGAACAGGGACGCCAATGCCACCGCCATGCAGGACTCCTCGCCTTTTTCCACGAACGACAGCGTCATCTTCTTTTTTTGCGCGCTTGTCGCCTCGTAGGTGGAAACCTTTGCCCCTTCCTCCAATGCCCGAAACATCACCGTTGGAAACTGCTCCTTTAAAGGGTCCAGGTACGAATTCCTCCCGCCCTGCTTGTCAATGGTCAGGTGTACCGTGCCGTCGCAGACGTCCCACAGTCTGGAGATAAGCAATGCGCAACTGCGAAAAAGCACCGTTCCCTTGTTCCCGCACAGGCGCACCTGCTCGTTAAACTCGTGAACGGCTAGCACGCAACTGCCTGCATAGCGGAACCGCATCGTGTGCCTGTCAAGCGCATATTGTAACAGATTCGCGTAATTCAGTACAGCGGAAACACTCGTGGCTACGGGCAGGGCGTAATCCTTATCCGCATACCAGGGGTAACGCGCGATAGCGTCGGTGTCGTGGCACAACAATCGGTCAAGCAGTTGGTAAAAGGACGGCGCGGCCTTTGCGTCCGTTACCTGCAGGAACGAAAGAACGGCGTCTTCCAGCGCCCGCAAACCGTTGCGCGCGTGATACAATTTTTTGCTGTCCCTAACGCAGAGCCGGTTTTTCCTGTCTTTCAGGCTGTCCGAAACGGCGTCTTTTAATAACTCCCATAGGGAGCCGTGCGCCTTTTCGTCCGGCACGTCAAAGGCGACGACGGTAATCACCAAAGGCCCCAGCACGGGGCCGTATCCCGCCTCATCTATACCTGCTATGATGGTCATACCGGCTCGCTTAAAAAGTATTTGGAATTAAAGAGTTTTTGTCCCGTTCCCGTTTCCGCAGCGCAGGCTTCCAGCCTGCCGGATTATAGCATTCCATGCAAATTAAGGTATTCAGATACATAGGAGCGACCTGTTAATTTTTTTTCATACGCGGGGACACGGGCGCCGTGTCCCTACACCAACCCGCTCTAACGCTCCAGCATTTTTACTACGCTTTGCCGTAGTAATTGTTACCATTACACCCACCCGCAAACCCGCATAAATAAAATGAAATTCCTCTATTATCAAATTATATCTCTTTCATTATGAAAGTCAAAATATATGCTTGCAAAAGAGGAAATTGTCGTCAAAACATTTCATTTGACAAATACTTGCGGCTTACAGTAGAATTGCCACCCGTTGACACAAGAATGAATTGCTCTTTTTGTTGAGAAAATAAATTACAGGTATTTTAGCGCAGAGATGCGTTGAAATAAAAGGGAATCCATGTCTCGTGTTGTTTGAGATAAGGAGCGGACCCGCCGCTGTACCGGGGACAAAGTCACCATGCCACTGCCTTGTTATAAAAGGGCGGGAAGGGGTGATTAGTAGGATGATCCGGGAGCCAGAAGACCTGCCTGTAGTTGCTTCACGTAGTCTTCGACGGAAAAGAAGGTGAAGGTGAAATATAACTATTTGCAGGAGCAGATTTCAAACGCATCCTGCTGATAAAAATATGGAACCCATATCTTCACACCGGAGATATGGGTTTTTTTGTTTTTTACCTTTTTTAAGGAGGCCATCATAGCGCTGTAACACATAATACATTACGCATTACAGGTTGTCATACAACCAGAATTAAAAGGGAATCCCAACTCCTGTTTCATTTGAAGAGGCCGCAGATTACACCATCACTTCCATGCAATCCGGGAAGATGTGTGGCTTCAGATTATTTTGTGGAGTAAAGGGAACGGTACCGCCGCTGTAATCGGTGACGAACGTTGCAAAACCACTGTCCTTGTTTGGATGGGAAGGCGCAATCAGTAGGATGATCCGCAAGTCAGAATACCTGCCTGTAATATTTGCTGAATAAACTTCTTCGGAGTAAAGGAGGTGCGGCGTTGCTATCTATCATTTAAAAGCCCATTTCTTCTCTCTGCGAGGAAATGGGCTTTTTTTGTTTTAATCGTATAGGAATTTTCATCTGTATCTATCGGTAGAAATGTATGCCCTAATTACTGGACGTGCTTCAAATATCAGGGAATCCCGTAGAAACGGGAGC
>CAYJPZ010000082.1:0-16415 GCA_964372185.1 uncultured candidatus Brocadiaceae bacterium | reverse complement strand
GCATGAAAAACACGCAGAAAAAACAAGAAGTTGATGGATAGTATTACGAATTTACGTGAATAGGCTCACACAGGGACACGGGCGCCGTGTCCCTACGGGCGGTTCAGGCTTGTAGCCTGAACCGTAACGTTTTGCGGCTTGCAACGTCTCGAAATATACGTGGCACTATCCTGTTCCTTCGTGTCATGTAGCGCAGGCTTCCCGCCTGCATTTAAAAAACAACAGGCTGGAAGCCTGCGCTACAACATAGCCGCTAGGCTATTGGCAAGGTAAACCGAAAGGTTGCGCCCTTTCCGGGTCCTTCACTTTCTGCCCATAGATTACCCTTATGGGCTTCAATGATGTTTTTACATATTGCAAGACCTACCCCAGCCCCATCTGCCCGTGGACGCTCCTGGAAGAATCTTTCGAACAACTTTCCAAACTGTTCTTTCGGCAAACTAATGCCATTTCCTGTATCTCTTACCGCAAATTCCATGAGTAATTCCTTTTGCTCCAGTGAAATGTGAACTTCCCCGTGCTCGGTATATTTTATGGCGTTATCAATAAGGTTGGTGATTACCCTGAGGATTTCATCCTTATCGCCAATTATTTCCGGCAGACCGTCGGGGACATGGCACGTCATGGTTAATCCCTTTTTCTCCGCCAGAAGCCTCATACCTGCAACGGTCTGCGAAACAAGTTCATCCATGCGCAGCTTTTCTTTTTTAAACACCAGGCGACCCGATTCAAGGACGGACAATTCGAGTATGCTACCAATCGTCTTTCGCAATCGCTGCAGGCTATAGTTGATAATCTTGCTGAACTTCTCTTCCTTTGCGCGGTCTATACTCCCTTTTTTCACTTCAGCAGACCAGATATCAATAGCCATCTGCACCTGCGCAACCGGGGATTTTAGCTCATGAGAAACGTCCCTGATCATTTTGTCCTTCATTTGGTCCAGCGTTAACAGCTCTTTATAAGCCATTCCCAGGCTTTCGCCCTGCTTTTCCAGTTCCTTGTTGATACGGATCAGGTCTTTCGTGCGTTCTTCCACCGTCTTTTCCAGGTTTGTTGTGTATTCCTTCAGCTTATGGGTGTTCTCCTTCAGGGTGCCGGCCATTTTGTTAAATGAATTTGACAACTCGCCGATTTCGTCACGCGAGGTGATTTTTACCTGTTTGCTGTAATCACCCTCCGAAATACTCTTCGTTACTTCTGTCAGATATAAAATAGGGTCTGATATTTTTTTGCCGAAAAAGAATGCTGAGGCGACAACCGAAAGGGTCATCACCGACATAATGGACACAACAATCACGTGCAGCTTTTTGACAGGGCCGTATCCCTCATGCATATCAATTTCCGCAATAACCCCCCAATCCAATTCCGGTATCCATTGCCAAAAGCCTAAAACCTCGGTATTACGATAATCGGTATAGCCCTCTCCGTCATGACCTTTTTTTCCTTTAATGCATTCTTCCGCGCTCCTCGTGAGCCTCTTTGTTTTAGGGTTTACAACCTTAAGCTCAAGCGTCGTGCGTTGACGAACAAGTCCCATATCTTTTATTTGCTTTAAATATTTTGATTCGGAAATCATATACCCGTCGCCGTTTATCAGGTACGTCTCGCCCGTTTCCCCTAACCGGATGTTGCGCATGTGCCTGCTAATCTCCATAACGTCCAGCCGCAAGCAAACCACGCCGATAACCTTATGCTCATAAACAACGGGTGTGGTGATGTAGAGTGTCGGCAACCCCAATTCCAGCTTCCCGTATTCATTTTCCAGGGGTATTACCGATGGCGCAATGTTAGAAACAAAGGTGAGGCCGTTGAGTGCCTTCTGGAAGAATTCAAATCCCGCCAGGTTGGCAATCACCTTGCCGGTAGAGGTCGTAATCTTCAGGTCGCCAAAGCGGTCGCAGATAAAAATCTCTTTATACCCATAAGCGTCACGAATGGTGTTTAAATGTAATAACAACCGGTAAAAATTCTCGCTTCCTTCGGATTTATATATTACACCGGGTACGTTTGGATTTTCAGCAACAATTTTAGCATCGGCCTTTCTCTCATTAAGCCATCGCACAATGAATTCGGTCTGTTTGTGCCCAACACCTTCCAGATTTTGTATCAATGCATCCTGTAATGCCTGTTTTTCCGTAGGGTAAATAACTAATCTCATGACGACCATAGGAAACAGCGAAAGCAGGATCGATAAAATAATAATCTTTGTTCGTATCGACAGCGGGGAGGTTAGGCGAAATCGGGATGAAATCCTAGAGAAGACGCCCTTCAGGTATAAATATGATAGGAGTTGTTTTATTCTGTCGTTCATCTAACGCCTTGCTACCGAAATATGACATTTTGGCTGTATTAAGAAAAGATGGATTGTGCCGCCCCTACGGGGCTGAATAATAGGTGTTTTTATTTACCCCACCGCTTACGCAGTGGGCTACGGTTGTTACACCCCGGAGGGGTGTCTTTGCCGGATGCACTCCCAAATTTTTGCAAACCCTTATTTTTTTGCACTCTTTGCGTGTTCTCCGCGTTCTCCGCGCCCTCTGCGGTAAACTGGTATAACTAACATAACGTATTGCCGCAAATGGTCTTTACCGAAATTTATTACTGACAAATGAGGGAATGTTTTTCATATACTGATCAATCAGGTCTCCGGTGATTTCCTTGCACCCTTGTTGTACGGCATAAGCCTCTACCGCCTTCTTTGCCCTTCCTCTGACAAATATCGGCGCCTTTTCAATACGCTGCTTTGCCTCCTCTGTCCATACCGGCGACAGGTTTTTCTCATTCCCGGAATCGGTGACGCCGGTCAGATATGCCTGGAATTTGGTGATAATGCCTTCGTTCTTTTCGGTGCGTTCTCCGAGAAAGGCCTTAATCTTTTCGATCACTTCTTGTTTGCGCACGTTCTTTAACTTCTCTTTGGCCTTGTCCCACGCCTCCATCCTCAGTTCATCGAACCCGATGTGCTTGATGCGTTTTGAGGCGAGCTGCATGGATTCGTCCCGTATTTCGGAAAGGAATTTGGAGGTGATCTCCTTATAGCCATGGAGCCGCGCCTTCTTCTGCATAAGCTTGTAAATACCGGGGCGCACAAAGTCAGGGGCGTGCGCAACCCGTTTACGTGCCTCTTCTGTCCACAGAATTTCTTCGGCTTGAGGCAATTCCTCTTTATTGCCGGAGACCGTGGGTTGCGCCGGTTCATCACTTTTTCGGCTGAATGCCGTCTTCTTATTTGCCAACATCTCTTCACGCGCCACCCGCATCACCTCCTGCGTTATTTCCTGATAATTATTCTTTGCGGCAAATTGTTCTATATTTTTTATCACCATGCCCCTGGCAAAGGAAGGAATTTGTTGAAGAAGGCTCTTTGCCCCAGCGTCCCAAGGCATTAGGCACTGTTCTTCCACCCCGAAGGTTTCTGAGGTAGCCAATTGGATAACCTTGCTTCCTGACTTACCTGGCACGTAATTACACCACGCATCCTCATCCATCTGATTTCCGGTAGCCGCCAATGCCCTGGCCCTGCACCCTTTGCAAATGCTCCTAAATTCACAGATACCGCATCTGCCGTTAAGGTTGTTGTGTCGCAAGACGTGAAACTCGCGGTTTTCATGCCAAATATCGACAAAACTTTTTTCCTTCACGTTTCCCGCAACGTTCGGCATGTACGGGCAAGGCGTAACGTCACCTTCGGGGGTAATCCTGCAATAGTGCGTTGCCGCCGGGCATCCACCCGTATAGGCGCGGACAAGCGGGGATGAGGCGTCATGTTCATACACAATCCTCCGGTAGTGGGGCGCGCACTTGGCGCCAACCATCATCTTGCCCTGGTACTCTTTTTGTATCTCGTAGAGCTGATGTAGCGCAAGGTCGTATTGCTGCGGCGTAATATCGGTTAACTCTTGCCCCTTCCCCGTGCACACCAGGAAAAAGAGGTTGAAGACCCTGGCGCCAAGATTATACGAGAATTTGATAATATCGGCAATCTCGTGAAAGTTATACTTGGTAACCGTCGTCTGTATCTGGAACTCAATGCCCTGCCTGCGGCAGGCTTCAATCCCATTCAGGGTGTCGTCCCATGTCCCTTGCATGCCTCTGAATGTGTCATGACTCCCCGGCTTAACAGAATCAAGGCTTATGCCGATCCCCGTCACACCTGATGCCTTGAGCCGTTTTGCAACGTCATCGTCAATCATATTACCGTTGGTGCCCAATACAACCATCATCCCTTTTCGGGAGGCATACGATGACAGGTCGTAAATATCGCTTCTCAAAAGGGGTTCACCTCCGGTAAGAATCAACAAAAGGTGAGGATTCAACTCTGCCATCTGGTCGATGAGCCTGAGTCCCTCAGAAGTGCTGAGTTCTTTGGCAGACTGTTTCGTTAATGCGTTTGTATCCAGATAACAATGACTACAGCGCAGATTGCACCGGTAGGTGGTGTTCCAGGATATTGCGTACGGTTTATACTGCATTTTTAAAAAATCCTTTATTACAGTGCAGCAGAGCTGCTATCTAAATTTAACAATAAAGACCACTGAAAAACTGATTTCCACACAAAACTACTGATTGCTGGTTCACTCATTTGCAACTGCCCCCCCTTTTTTTATCCTTTCAAGCCTATTATTGATGGTATAACGTTTGGTATTCTAACGGCTCATTCGGGTTACGGATTTCCAAAATTAAGTACGGTGTTTCAAAAATTGGCAAAATAGTTGCAGTCCCTGTTTTCCCCACATTTTGTTTGACAACGTAGCCTCAGTGTGTTCAAATTAGACCGTTAACGACTTTATAGCTTGTTCACCAATAATATTAGAGTTTAAATAAGTGTTGGAGGTGTAATATATGTCTACTATCCTGAAAAAAGCTATTGATTCTATCAAGCATTTTCCGGCGCCAAAGGCATCTGCAAAAAAAAATATCTCAAAAGAATTACTCGGTAAATATTGCGATATTATTCCTGCAGAAACAACAGCAACAGAATTTATCAAAAAACTACGGTCAACCATGTATAACAAAGAAACGATATTCTATAAGACAAGTAGAGGAAGACATTGGTAAAATTACCGCATTCTTTGAAGTGGTCATACCGGATACAACCGATATGTTGCAAGCCAGTTCGCTCCAATCAGAGTACCCTCTTGACCCTTTCGATGCAATACATCTTGCCCTGTGTTTGTCTCTTAAACCAGTTGTCCTTGTTTCACGAGATAAAGAATTTTTAGAAATCTCAAAAAACTTCATCTCTGCATATACCCCTGAAGATTTTCTGTCGGCAAACTCTTTGTAAACCACCTCCTCGTCTTTTTACAGACGTAAACCAGAAACAGCATGGTGGGCACTTCAATCAAAACACCAACCACCGTTGCAAGGGAAGCGCCGGAAGCAAGCCCGAAGAGCATGGTGGAAGTGGCGATTGCAACCTCAAAATGATTACTGGCGCCTATCATGGCGGAAGGCGCCGCATCTTCATACGTAAATTGCCATGCCCTGGCAAGACCATAGGTTATCCAGAAGATAAGATTTGTCTGAAAAAATAACGGTGTTGCTATCCAGAATATGGTAATCGGCCTTGCGACTATAAATGCTCCTTTGAACGAAAAAAGGAGGATAAGGGTGCTGAGCAGGGCAATAATGGAAACCGGGGTGAGTAACGGTAGAAATTTTTCTTCAAACCACGCCTTGCCTCTCGATTGTATTATCCATTTTCTTGAAAAATATCCTGCAACAAGAGGGAGCGCGACATAAATTGCAATTGAAAGAACCAGCGCCTGCCATGGGACGGGAATCCGTCCTACACCAAGTAAAAACCCGCCGAGTGGGCCGTATAAAACGAGCATTGATAACGAATTTATTGCAACCATAACGAGGGTATGCCCATCATTGCCTTTTGCAAGATACCCCCAAACGAGCACCATCGCGGTGCAGGGCGCAATCCCCAGGAGAATACAACCGGCAAGATAGCTCCTCCATAATGGCACCATGAGCATCTTTCCGCCATAGTCGTAATTCATCACGACCCGGCCTGCGCCATGAACCGTTCCAAGTTCCCAGTCGGCGCCGGGCGGTAGCTTGACAAAATCCCACGCATCAGTTCCGAGAAAATTCTTAAAGAGATAACCCAGGAAAAACAGTGCAATGGCATACATTGTAAACGGTTTGATTGCCCAGTTTGCAAAAAGCGTTAACCCGACCGGTTTTATTGATTTGCCTGCCTTTAAGACCTCAGTAAAATCAATTTTTACCATAATAGGGTACATCATGCAAAAAAGACATATCGCAATGGGAATAGAGACGACAGGCGCTTCGTTTACCGTTATGGAAAGTCCGTCCAGATACTTTGCAACCGACGGCGCAACTTTACCCAAAATAATGCCTGCTGCAATACACAGGAACACCCATATTGTCAGATACTTCTCAAATACGTTGAGTCTTCTTTCCACTTTTTCGTTATTTGCCATAGAAGGTATAATATTACACCTAAACGCTATAACCACGTTTCGTTATCATAAAGTCGCGGTACGTAAAGGTGGTTGAATTGCCGACGATGATGATGGTGGTCATATCAATCGGGTGTGTAACAACTTTGTCAAGTGTTGTTATCACAACAGATTCCCCCTCCCTGCTAGCATCCTTGACAATACCGACCGGGGTTACCGGCGGCTTGTGCCGGAGGATGATCTGTACCGTTTTTTCAATCTGCCAGTCTCTCTGGGAACTTTTGGGATTGTACAGTACGATAACAAAATCCGCAGCGGCAGCGCATTGTATGCGTTTTTCAATGGTTTCCCACGTCGTCAACAGGTCGCTGAGGCTGATGACCGCATAGTCGTGCATGAGCGGGGCGCCCAGGGCGGCCGCGGCGGCGTTAGCGGCCGGAATACCCGGAACAATTTCTACGGACAACGGGATGTTTTCCTTCGAAATTACTTCGAGAACAAGTCCCGCCATACCATAAACACCGGGGTCACCGCTGCTGATGATACATACCGTTTTCCCTTTTTGCGCCTCCTGAATGGCCAGACTTACGCGCTCAACCTCTTTCCGCATGGTTGAGGCGATGATATGCTTGTTTGCAACAAGATCGGCAACGAGATCCAGGTATAATTTGTAGCCGACGATCGTTTCCGCATTTTTTAACGCATCCAGCGCCCGCTGGCTAATCTCGTTTTTTGCACCGGGGCCGATGCCTACCACGTAAAGTTTTCCCGGGCTACGGCTACCGTCACCCCGGGATATTTCTGTTTTTTCAGGATTAATTGTGTCTTCCTCCCAGCAATAAGTGCGGCAGGTTCACAGACTGCCCACACACCAATTTTTTCTTTAACAAAGTTTGATTTACTATATTCCAAAGCGCAGGTGGCGATTTCCGATTTCGAAACCACCCGTAAAGGGACTCCAAGCTCCTCCGACGCCTGCAACAACCCCGTTTCTTCCGCTTTTATGTCAATGGTAGAAAAGAGTCTGACGCGACCTATGCTCACGCCCACCTTCTGAATCGCGTCATTAACGGATTTTTTTACGGCTTCTGAGGTAACGCCCTTCTTACAACCGATGCCGATAATAATGTCTTTTTGAGCTTCCGTGCCAGTAGTGATTACCGCATCCGTATGCAATATTGCGGCAACCTTGCCAGCCAGGGCGTTGGCCCCCCCTTCATGCCCGGAGAGCATGCTGACAACAAAACGTCCCACGTCGTCTACCACTACAACCGCGGGGTCTGTGTGTTTATCCTGCACGCATGGTGCAATCGTTCGCACCACGATCCCCGTGGCCATAACAAACACCAGGCCGTCAAATTGTTTAAACAGACGCGGAACCAGTTGGTAAAGCGACTCCGAAAAGCACGTAATACCGGCAAACAGCGTGTCGTTTCTTAAATCACGGCCTTCTGCTAACCTCTCAAGAACATACAGAGAAACAGGTTGTTTATAGCCTTTTGCAATCCTTAGCGCAGTTGTCAGGCCTTGATCTGACAAGATAATAATAGCCGTATTCATACGTTCTTCAGAGGCAAATCATTTCTCCGGCAATAAGGTTAAGCATCTTTTTCTTTCTGTCCTTCGGGCCTGTTGTAGAGCGAAGAGGTTCTTCGCTCTCCATGAAAATACACGGTTACAGAACGAAGTACCACTTCGTTCTACAGGGAAAAGTCGCCGAATGCCTGATTTAACTTTTACGAAAAACGATATCCATGCATCCCGGATAGCCCCTGTTATTTCTTTTTCTCAATCACTTCAAACTCTTCGAGCAGCTCTTTTTGATGCTGCGTCAAATTTCTGGGCGTACGCACTATTACCCGCACGTAAAGATCGCCATACCCATGATCTTTCAAATGTGGCATACCGCAATTACGCAGTCTAAACATAGTATCGGTCTGCGTTTCCGGCGGGACCTTCATCATGGCATTTCCATCCAGCGTCGGCACTTCAACCTTCGAACCGAGGGATGCCTGGGTCAATGTAATCTCTTTTTCTAAATAAAGATCACTCCCTTGCCGCCGAAAAATCGGATGAGGATGGACGGTTACGATTACATAAACGTCTTCCTTCAATCTTCCATCACCCTTGTCAGCCGTTATCCTCAAGGTTGTTCCATCATCCACTCCGGGGGGTATCTTCACGTTGATTTTATCCAGCTTTTGCACCTCTCCACAACCGTGACAATTTGGACACGGTTGTTCAATGATTCTTGCCCGTCCCTTGCAAACGGGACAGGCACCAATCCTAATAATCCTGCCAAATCCTTGTAATTGCTCCTGCTGAACCTCTCCTTTTCCATTACAATAAGAACATACCTTTGGAGAGGTACCCTTTGCCGCGCCAACGCCGCCACAGGCGTCACATCGGACTAAATGGGGAATCGCCACCTCAGTGCTTAGACCAAGATATGCCTGCTCCATGGCAATCTCGATCCTTACTCGTTTAGCGCGTGTCTGAGGTTGTTGATACCCCCACCCCCGTGTACCAAAAAAGTCACTAAAAACGCTGCCCCGTCCAAAAAAGTCGGAAAAGATATCATGCCCGAAAATATCTTCCAAATCGCTGACGTGGCTGAAATTGTTCCAGGTAAACCCTTCTTTGCCGAAATCGGAGGCCACACCGGCGTGGCCATACTGATCGTACCTGGCGCGTTTGTTGTCATCAATTAATACTTCATAGGCCTCGGATATTTCCTTGAATTTCTCCTCGGCAAGTTTGGGATTATCCTTGTTGAGGTCGGGATGAAATTTTTTGGCGAGCGTGCGATAGGCAACCTTGACGTCTTCTTTTGAAGCAGTCCTGTTTATTCCCAGTACTTCGTAGTAATCTCTTTTGTCTGACATAACAGTTATCGTAACAATTTAGTGTCTTGAAAAATCCTAAGAAGTACAATATAAAACAACAAACACGATAATAAAGCTCCGGAGGAGCGATATGTTTATAGACAAACCATTATGCGCTCTTCCGGCCCGGCCGGGTTATGATAGCGTTCTTGATTTTTCAGAGTGATACTATAATTCATTTTCCGGACAGAAGTATTATTTTTAAAGGTTTTGCCACCATTTTTTTTTAAAGTTCGCGTAACCGGGTCTACTCCAATACCCACATTTTCTAAAGCAACGACACCGAGAATAGGCTCAGCATCCTTACGATTAAATTAGGTCTTCGGCAGCTTATTCGAGTTCACGCCCAGGGACACGGGCACCGGGTCCCTACACCAGTTCGTTCCCCCGCCGGGGGTGTTAACAGTCTCTTCCCGTTCACAAGCCGGGGCTTGGAAACAAGGTGAAACGCTGCTAAATTTTCTCTTCTTCCTTTTTCCTCTTTTTGGCCTCATCGCCAACCACGAGCCGGGAAAAGAGGGTTATCGACGCGATAACAATGGCTATGGCGCCACCAAAGTATAGCGTTTCTAAAGGTTTTTCCCATATTACGATATGCTTTAAAAAGGTAATGACAATAACCACAACGGCAGCCGAAATCAATTTTTCTTTCAGGTCATTCAGGTCTTTTACTTTAAGCCAATGGGGGTAGCAGATGGATTGGTCTTTGTCCACAAATAATTCAAAGAGGCCGATTCCCATGACGAACATCACCACGGCAACCATGAACAAATCTATAGCAGAAATAAAATGCACCGAAAGCTCCAGCCGATGAGAACCAGGTTTATACAATATCTCCAATATGCCCGGAATACCATTAATAAACTCCCACGTCCCGGCAAAAATCAAAAAACCGGAAGCTAAGATGGTCAGGATGGAGGCTACAGCGACGAAGTACCTGCCTGTATCTACAAACCAGTTGTTAATTTTTGCCAAAATATCTCTTTTTTCCACAGTAACCTCTGTACCATTTTAAGATAATATCAGGAAATCTTTGTGCAAATCTTGTACATTTTATTGCGGCAATTTTTCAAGCCACAACACTTTAGACTTTCAGCGGCTTATTTTTGTTCACACGCAGGGACACGGGCGCCGTGTCCCTACATAATCGGCATCTCTTTTTCTGCCACAACAATACCTTTTTCCGATATGGTAAAGAGTTTCTTATCTTCTTCCAGATGGTAACCAATACACTTTCCATCTGGAATTGTTACGCCCTTATCAATAATGGCATTCCGAATCTTAACACCTTTGCCAATCCTTACCCCCTCCATAATAATTGAGTCGTATACCTCCGAGTAACACTCAATTCTTACATTATGGGAAAGCACGGACCTTTCAACCCTGGCGCCGCTGATAATACAACCATTAGAAATCACAGAATTTAACACCATGCTGCACCGCCCGCCAGGATGAAATTCCGAAAAGACCGTCTTTGCGGGAGGAAGCTGCTGGTGGTAGGTGCGAATAGGCCAGTTACTATCATAAAGATTAAAAATAGGGTCTATCTGGACGAGGTCCATATTGGCCTCCCAATAGGCATCGAGCGTTCCGATATCCCGCCAATACTTTACGGCTTTGTTGTTTTTGTCTTTAAATACGAAGGCATACGCGCGGTCTTTTACAAGCATTGACGGAATGATGTTTCTACCAAAATCGTGCGCCGTGTCTTTCTTGGCGTCATCAATTATTCTTTTTACCAACACCTCTGTTTTGAAGAGATAAATCCCCATGGAAACCAGCGCCATTTCACTATTCGAAGGCATTGGCTTTGGAGAACTTGGTTTTTCCTCAAAATCAACGATCTTCTGTTCACCGTCAACCCCCATAACGCCGAACCGGCTTGCATCCTTTATCGGCACCTCAATACAAGGGATGGTGACGTCCGCATTCTTTGCCTCATGAAATTCTATCAACTCACGATAATCCATCTTGTAAATGTGATCACCGGCCAGTATCAGAATCTTTTCAGGGCGTTCTCTTTCAAGGATATAAATATTTTGGTATACGGCGTCTGCCGTTCCTTGATACCATAACTCGCTAATCCTTCTTTGGGGAGGAACATTTTCAATAAACTCGCCTAACTCACTGTTAAATATGTTCCATCCGACCCTTAAATGTCTATCCAGCGAATAAGATTTATACTGTGTCAACACACACAATTTTCTCAGGGAAGAATTAATGCAATTACTCAGGGTAAAGTCAATAATCCGATAAATCCCTCCAAAAGGGACTGCTGGTTTTGCTCTATCTTTTGTTAAAGGATAAAGCCTCTCGCCCTGCCCACCGGCAAGGATCATTACCAGCACTTTTTTAAACAGATTCTCGTCCATTTTAAATACCATTCCCCCTCTCTACCCGTTTTTAGCTAACAGCTCTTTTATTTTAGCTTTTAACTCCGTTAAATCAGAAGACTTGATAATATAAGCATCCGCCGACCAGGACATAAAATTATCTTTGTAGTTACTATATGCCGTGTTAATGATAATAGGTATTTTCCGCCGTTCGCCCAGGATTTTTCCCATCGCTTCAATCCCGTTCATTCTGGGCATATTAATATCCATAACAACGATATCAGGAAAACGTTCTTTTACTATTTTTACCGCTTCACTACCGTCTTTTGCCGTAATAACGGTGTATCCTTCCCGTGTTAATTCATGTTGATAGAGTAAGAGTTGATTTTTATCATCTTCTACTACGAGTATTTTCTTTTGCATGGCTTACTCCTCCATAAGAAATTCATTCCGTTTTTATCGGCAAGCAGACTGAAAAGGTTGTTCCCCGGTGTCCCGAACTTTTCACCAGTATGGTTCCCCCGTGTTCATCTACGATTTTTTTCGACACAGCCAGTCCGATGCCGGTGCCATCCACCTTTGTGGTAAAAAACGGTTCAAAGACACGTTGTATGGTTTCGGCAGGTATCCCCTTGCCGGTATCAATGACGTTGACCTTGACGTACTTATCATCCGACGTGGTTTCCAGGGTAAGCGAGCCGCCATCAAGCATCGATTCGACGGCGTTTTTCATCAGATTTACGAACACCTGTTTCATCTGGGTCGAATCCATCATAACGGGAGGCACCGATTCATTGAATTTTCTAATCAATTGAATATTACTGCTTTTGAAATAAGGGCCCATCAAGAAACAGGTATTTTCCAGGAGTTCATTTAGTTGAAACACGCCCTTAACAGGTTTCAATGGCTTGCCAAAATCCGTAACATTTGCAAGAATTTTTTCCAAACGATTAACTTCTTCAACAATAATCTCCGCGCTTTGCCTGACATGGTTGTCTCGATTTGATATACGCGAAATAGTCCTCGCAAAACCGCCAATGGTCACCAAAGGGTTTCGAATTTCATGCGCAATATATGCAGCCATATTCCCTATAACGGCGAGCCGTTCAGAGCGAATCAGTCTTTCTTGTGCCTCTTCCAGTTGTTTGATCTTCTCTTCAAGTTTTTTATACGCCTCCGCATTTTCAATTGCCAACGCGGCGCGACTGGCAATAGTAACCAACATCTGCACTTGATCATCTGTTATTGGTTTTTTGCTGTAATGATTGTCAACACAAATCATCCCGATGGCCTCTTCTCTTGCTATCAATGGCACACAAACAAATTCATCGGCGCCGATCATGTTCACGAAATTTCTGCTCATCGTGGAGTCATGAAATGCGTTTCTCCCCCATATAATTTTCTTGTTTTTTACACCGGAAACAATCGGCTCGCTTTCGTCTTCTAAAGAATAAACCATTAACCGTGTGGTTGCATGCAGCGGTGTATCTTCCTGATACTTATCTTTAGCGGCGCTAATAAGGTCTTCCAGGCTTTCATATTTACTGGTAATTTCACTCCAGACCTTAACCGCCTCCTCATAACTGGAAGGACCGACAGCCATCTTACCATAGACAGCGTTCCGTTTCTTATCCACGAGAAAAAGCCTTGCGCGATTGAAGCCGAGTGCCGTTCCCGCGGTAACACAGGTCAGGATAAGATGCAGTAACCGGTCGATATGCAGCGTTCCCTGCATCATATCGGCAAATTTTCTCAGCAATGAAAGCTGGTTAATCTTCTCCTCTTTTTCGGTAACGTCTATCGAGAGTTTCAGAAAGTACCCGACAGCGCCTTTTTCATCTTTCACGGGTATCGAGATGTTCTTGATATATTTTCTGCCGCCCTTTTCCGAAATGAACTGGATATCCGAAACCCTTCTTACACTGCTGGAAAAGCCACCAATTGACGAACAATGGGTCACGTCCTGACACTCACACCCATATACCTCATAACACTTTTTCCCAACCGCGCTATGCTTTAAGTGCAACATGCGGCGAAGATTTTCATTAGTCCAAATGATATTCAGGTCTTTGTCAACGACGGATAGCCCCGCATCGAGGGTGGCTATAATACCGCTAAGAATGTCATTGACTTTATCTTTTAAAATAGGGGGAAGCATTATAAACCGCTCTTGGTAATTTTTTTATAAAGCGCTAAGTATTCCATTGCGCTTCTTTCCCATGACCAGTCCTGTGACATTCCATTTTTCATAAGCCTGTGCCACGGGTCTTTTCTCTTAAACAAATCGATCGCCCTTACCAACGTTGCAAAAAGCAAATCTGCGTTGTACTCCTTAAACAAAAACCCGTTTACCCTTCCGCCGTCAACCGGTTCTGAACGAACGTCGACAATCGTGTCGGCAAGCCCCCCGGTGCTTCGAACAATAGGAATAGTCCCGTATTTCAGGCTGTATAACTGATTCAATCCACAGGGCTCGTAGCGAGACGGCATCAAGAACATATCGGCCCCAGCCTCTATCTCATGTGCCGATGGTTCGTCAAACGTTAATTTCACCGCCACTTTTTCGGGAAATGTTTTTGCGAATCCCTGAAATATCTCATGGTACCTCGGATCTCCCGAACCTAATAAGACGAACTGGATGTCGAGTTTCATAAAATCATGAAATTGGGCTATGATTAAATCCAGACCTTTTTGCTCCGCCAACCGGGTTATCATTCCAACCACAGGCACGTCTCGTTCCGGAAGTTTATACGTCCTTTGCAGGGATTTTTTACAAAGTTGCTTTCCGCCAAGCTTTTTTATTCCATAATTGGCAATAATACATTTATCGGTTTCGGGATTCCAAATCGTATAGTCAATCCCATTTATAATACCCCAAAGCTCTTTCGAGCGTTCCTTCAGCACACCTTCCAAACCGTCTCCACATTCAGCGGTCTGGATTTCTTCAGCATACGTTTTACTGACGGTCGAAATGGCATCGCTAAAGACAATGCCCCCTTTCAGAAAATTCAATTGTCCATAGAATTCCAGGTGTTTCCAGTTGAAAAGAGACCTGTCTAACCCCGTCAGGTCCATGTCGGATTTACCGAAACGTCCTTGATATACGAGATTATGCAGGGTCTGTAACGACTTTGTGTTTCGAAAACACTCTTTGCTTGTATATGCCGTTTTTAAATACACGGGAACGAGCCCGGTCTGCCAATCGTTACAGTGTACGACGTCGGGATTTACCTTTAATTTTTCTATAACCTCCAGGGCGCCTCTTGCAAAAAAAATGAACCGCTCGCTATTGTCCTCAAAATCGTTCGTTGTGCCGGGGTAGTTGTACAACCCCAGCCGGCCAAAATACCGTTCATTTTCCAAAAAATAAACAGGCACTTGCGCATCGGGTAAAAAACCTTTATAAACGCCACCCACATTAACTTTATCGCCGATTTTTACCTCAAACCGTATATCGGTTTTTTCCAACGGATGCTTATCGGCCTTTACGTTTCCATAAAAGGGGGTAATTACCACAATTTCTGCGCCAAGCTTTTTTAAGCTTTGCGGCAACGCCCCCGATACGTCCGCCAAGCCGCCGGTCTTTGAAAAGGGCGCAACCTCCGGCGATAAATAGACAACCTTCAATGATGTTTCTCCGCTAATGGTTTTTCAATATTTGCATCTCTAAGAAACTCTGCGGCGCTTTCCGGTGTGACCGTATTTATATAAAAACCGGTTCCCCATTCAAACCCTGCAATCTTTGTCAACCGGGGAATAACTTCAATATGCCAGTGATAGTGTTCCACTTCACCGAAGGCAAATGGCGTCGTGTGTATTATGTAATTATAGGGTGGGAATTCCAAGGCCACCTCCAGTTTGAGAAGCACCGTGCGTAATACCTGCGCCAATTCTTCAATCTCCATCTTTTGTAAATTTTCAAAATGTGATGAGTGATTCTTGGGTAAAATCCAAATTTCAAAGGGAAATCGTGAGGCATAAGGGGCAAACGCCAAAAAATTATCGCCTTCAAACACAATCCTGGTTCCCGTAGATAACTCTTGTTGCACCATATCGCACAAGAGGCATCGTCCTCTATACTTGTAAAATTCCATACAACCATCCATCTCATGCTTAACCGATATGGGGACAATCGGCGTGACAATGAGCTGTGAGTGGGAATGTTCCAAAGAAGCGCCTGCCGTTACGCCAACATTTTTAAAGATCAATCCGGAAACAAATCGCCGGTCTTTTTTTAGATCAACGAGCCGGTCCCGGTAAGCCCATAACACCTCCTCGACCTGCGGGTTATCCAGTTCGGTCAAAGAAATAATATGCTTCGGGCTTTCTATGATCACCTCATGCGCGCCGATACCGTTCATGGTATCGTAGATGCCCTCGCCGTGTTTGTTTAAGTTGCCTTCGATCCTCAATGCGGGAAACTTATTGGACACCACCCTTACGCGCCATCCCTTTTCGTTTGCCAGGGTGCCCTTTTCCCTGTATGCAATAATTTCCGGTGGTGTTTTATCTTCATTTCCTTCACAAAAAGGACAGAAGCCGCCTTTAATAGGCTGTGGTCCTGATTTAAAATCACTCGGTCGTGTAGACCTTTCTGTAGCAATTATTATCCAACGCCCGGAAACGGGATCCTTGCGAAGCTCAGGCATCTTTGTTATCCTCCTCTTTTTTGAGCTAAAAAAACGTCTCTTAATTTAATGTATAGGAATTTTAAATTAGGCCTTCGGCGACTTTTTTGTGTTCACACGTAAGGACACGGG
>CAYJPZ010000081.1:0-16503 GCA_964372185.1 uncultured candidatus Brocadiaceae bacterium | reverse complement strand
AAAGACCATATTTATGTTTTAGCTATAGCACTCTTACACCGTGAACCAATGTATTGGATTAATAGAATTAAAACCTAACAATGCGCTCCACCTGACCGCTATTCCGCTACGCTCCACAGCGGCAGGTGAGCTTGGACGTTATGTCAAGGAGAGGAGACAATAAAAATGGCTAAACACGATGTTTCTTTCAATATCCCGCAACGTGATCTCGGAAAGGCAGATGTCGAATTTCAAGTTAAAATGGATGGGACGGTATTAGGCACGCTTACTGTTTCAAATGGCTCTATAGTCTGGTTCCCAAAAGGAACTTTATATGGGTGTAAAATGGGATGGGCAAGGTTTGACCAGTTGATGCAGAAAGAGGCTTCAAGATTCGAGAAAAGATAAGCTTATACTTGTACCATAAGCTAATAGGGACTTTTATGCTATCATATTTTCATAGAATAACACTGTGAGGTGAGAGGATGAAAACAAAATTAAAAATGATTTACTGGAAAGGTGAGAAATTCTGGGTGGGTAAACTCGTTGAATATCCTGAAATAATGACACAAGGTGAGACGCTGGAGGAGCTTGAAGAAAACATGAAAGATGCATTTGTGCTTATGACGATGGAGGACGTTCCGGTAGAACATAAAGTTAAAGAAGTCACCCTTACCATATGAAAAGAAAAGACCTTATCAAAAGGTTGACTGATTCAGGATGTGTTTTTGTTAGACATGGAAGTCGTCACGACTTATACAAAAATCCAGCTACAGGGAAAAAGCAGCCTGTTCCAAGACATAATGAAATAGACGAAAACCTTGCGAAGCATATAATAAAAGAATTGACATAACAAAAAAATCCAGCGGACGGCAAAAAACGCCGCCGCTGATTTTGGTCGTTAGTGGTATAATAATATAATGGCAATAAAGACAAAAAAGGATGAAAACACAAAGCAATAATAAGACTGATAATTAGAACAGTCCCTAACAAGCAGCTCTATGTGGCGCAGGATTAATATCTTTTGTTTTTTAGTTTAAGCTCGGTACCACGCGCTCTTGAGCGTCTCTAAATTTAAAATGTATAAACCAAGCAACTAAATATAAATATATGTTTGATATAAAGTGGGTACAAGAGAAAGTGAGAAAAGAAGAATATTATTTCTCCCGACACGCAGACAAAGAAAGGCAAAATGATAACCTTACAATAGCAGAAGTTGAAGAAGCAATACTTCGCGGTCTGATATTAGAGCAATATTTGGATACCGGAAGAGGTGAAAGTTGTTTGATCGTTGGTTTTACAAACATTGGCAAACCCATTCACATGGTATGTGGGAAAACAAATAATGAAGAGTTAGCCATTATAACGGTATATATTCCAACTCCACCAAAATTTAAGAATCCGTATGAAAGGGGTTAATACACTATGAAAGTTTGTCATTTTTGTGGAAATAAGAATTTAAGAAAAGTTCAGGTTCAGTATACTTATAAACATCATGATAATTTCCTTATTGTTAATGATGTTCCCTGTGAACAATGTGAGTTTTGTGGTGAGCAGTATTTTAAAGGAAGTGTATTAAAGCAAATTGAAAATGAATTTTTCTCTATTCATTCACATGGGAAAAAGGTAAAAAAAGAATTAATTGTTCCGGTAGAACAATATAGTGAAATTCACTCATTTAACAATTAAATCCAGCCAGGTTGGGTTGAGTGAACAGGCTGGGTCAAATGACCGTTTTTTAGAGATTGCTATACAATATATTGTAATATGCAAATTAGTAAGTACTATATGCAACCGCAAGATGCTCATTTGACCCAGTCTGGAAGCGAAACCCAACTTTTTTGGCTGCTACGAACGGTTAATGTTGGGTTTCACTGGCGTTCAACCCAACCTACGCTACTAAAGTTATTATAAGTATAATATGCGCCATATCAAAGGTATGTTATATTGACAATAAACCTGTGTTCCGCATATTATGCGGATCAATCTAATCATTGTTAGGCGCTTATGTCCTTGATCAAATGTCCAGAGTGCGGAAATGACGTGTCAACGATGGCGGTTTCATGCCAGAAATGCGGCGCGCCAGTAGCGGCAGTGACTGGCCATGTTCGCGAGGCACCGGTACCGGCGGGAAAAGTACAGTGTGGACACTGTCGCGCCATCGTGACGCCACAGAAGATGCAAGCTACCGGAAGTTCGATCATTATTGCTGTTCTCCTTCTTTGCCTCGGAATCATTCCGGGAGTAGTCTATATCGTTTGGGAGAGCAGCAGACAGCAGTGTCCGAATTGCAGGTTACCAATAAGATGACAGTGATAAGACGCTTTGATCAGTATGGCCGCGCCTAACAAATCGCTGCCGGCAACGCGGGATGGCGCCTTCAGTTCCGCTTCGCGGTTCGCGCGTTTTTGTCCCGCGTGCCTGAGCTTGGGTCGTTGAATCCTAAATAATGAGGAAGGTCAAACTATGGCGTGGTACCTCAGAAAATCGGTAAGCATTGGTCCTGTTCGATTCAACCTTTCCAAAGGCGGAATTGGCACCTCTGTTGGCGTTAAAGGGTTCAGAGTTGGAGTGCGACCTAATGGCAAAAGCTACGTTCATGCCGGGAGATATGGACTTTACTATCGGCAGGAATTGGGAAATACAAACCGAAGTAATGAGAGGGACTTCACGCCTCAGACCCCGCTTGAGCCGCCAAAACACGGCGATACCGTAGAATATAAAACAGCGTCATCCCAAGAACTCTCTCCACAATCAAGGAAAGAAATGTTAGACAGGCTCAATCAGTCATATAAATCTGTGCGGCTTGATTACTTGTGTGGCGCTGTTGCTGTTCTACCATCATACATGTCGTTTCAGGCCAACATGATAGCCGGACTTATAGTGTCTGCAATCGGATTAATTGCGTTTATTTTAGTGGCACGCTGGGAATCAAAACGAAGAACAGTTGTTATTAATTATGATTTTGAAGACAACGACGGAGCAAGTTTTAAGAAAATTATACAGTCATTCAACGTATTAGCGTCCAATCGTAAAGTATGGTCATTAATAGACACAAGAAACATATATGGTACTCACGAATCAAAACTTAATGCCGGTGCGGCGAATTTAATTAATAGAAGCGACGCTCAAATTGGAGAGAGTAAGCCGCCTTGGGTCGAAACTAATATTGATGTCCCGGTTATTAAAACGCGAGGTCAAAGCCTGTACATGATGCCTGATGGGATATTTGTTTACGATAACAAAGGCGTCGGCTTCGTAGAATACAATGATATCCAGGTTAATGTAGGCACAACTAGATTCATCGAGAATAGTCCACCAACTGACGCAAATGTTGTAGATAAAACTTGGAAACATCCAAACAAAAATGGTGGGCCGGATAAACGATTCAAAAACAACTATCAAATTCCGGTTTGTTTGTATGGTGAGCTTAGAGTCAAGTCGAACTCAGGTATGAACATATACCTTATGACATCAAAGGAAGATGCCCCACATAAGTTTTCATCAGCGTTCAGTAGCATCTGTAGAAGTTGAAGAAAATGCTTGAAAAAGGCTACGAGACGGACAAAAATGATTTCAACCAATCGTTCAAGCGGCCTGCGCCGCTTAACTCATTGTTATACCACGTAAAACTCTTTCACTTAAAAAAAACCTAATGAATTTGCCTAATGCAGATCAAGCACAAGTGGACCGTAAGAAAATTACGGAATACTTGTTGTGTACATCACATCAAGATGGGAGTAATAAAGCCGTCTTTTTTTCTCAATTTGGTTTTACGCTGGAAAATTGGGAAATATTAGCAGAATCTTTGCGCAAACATGGAGCAACCTACAATGTAACAAAAGTTGTTGAATCTGAATATGGCACACGTTATAGTGTAGATGGACTGTTAGAAACACCGGATAGCCGTAATCCGTATGTAAGGACTGTTTGGATAATTGAAACGCAGTCTACAACACCAAGATTGATTACCGCACACCCCAAATAGGAGCAAGCCATGATAAAAGAGCACGATCGAATTGTTTTGTTGAAAGACTTACCGGAGGATGGGTTACAGGCTGGTGATGTCGGCACGATTGTTCATATTCATCGTCAAGGCGCAGCATTTGAAGTCGAATTTATGACACTTGACGGCGGAACAGTTACTGTTATAACTTTGCTTTCGTCTCAAATACGAGCAGTTAGTAAAAGGGACATCACCCATGTTAGAGAACTAGCTGTCTCTTGATTTAAACTTGTTTGGGTTTGTGTCTTCCTTACAAAAACAGTTGCACATCATCCTTTAGCGCATGATACGCCAGGACGAACATGGCGGCGTTCCATGATTGGCCGCCCATGCCTCTGGCCTCGCCCGTCTTTCCGTGTAGCCATTCGTTGAAATCCCATCCGTTCACCCGGTTTGCCTCTGCAAACCTGCCGAGTTCCTGCCATGCAAGCTTTTTGCGTTTTAATTTCGAGAGCAGCAGCACCCAGAATCCGCCTACAAAAGGCCATATACCGCCATTGTGATATTGGTGCGGCATGTTCTGCTTGTGGCGGCTCATATACGGACGCCAGAGCTTGCTGTTTTCCTTGATCGGGAGGTGTACAACCCGCACGGGATACGGTTCGTTTGCCTTAACGGCGAGCAAGTTATCCGCCATCTGCCCGGCCTCCGACGCGCCCATCAAACCGAAAAGCGCGCCGAGAATATTACCGAATACGTCAATTTCCTCCCCCCAAAAAGAAAAGTTTACAAAGCTTAGATAAAACTCACTGTGCTTGCCTTTATTTCTGATATAGTGCGTCATAATGCGCGCTCGTCGGTGTTCCGAAATTGCCTTGTCAAAGGGGAAGAATATGGTTTTGAAGTAATGTTTCGTTTTATCGGGAGCAGGCAGATTATAGAGCCTCTTGGTTTGATACCACAGCGCGTTCGTATATAACACAAAGCCCGACCTCGGCATAATATCCGCCCAATCGCTAGCCTCATTCTGCTGCAGCAAAAACAACCCCTGGTGTTCCTGGCAATAAAGCCAGTGAATGGCGCGGTCGATTGGAACACGCAACGTTGCCGAAACACCTTCGTCAGAAAAGAACCAGTCGTAAACATTCACCGCAATCAGCCACCAGAGCGTGGCGTCGATACAACCGGAGTACCAAAAGTCGATCTCCTTGGCATCCGGTTTCACGTATTTCGGAATCTGCCCGTTTGGCGCCTGGTGTTGGGCAAGGAAGAAAAGGCTGGCCTTCGCGTGCGCGATAAGCTCCCTGTCACGCGTAACAACCATTCCCAGTGAACAGATTGCCGCGTCACGTCCGAAAATACTCGCATAATGCCGGTCAACCGCCTTTTGCGACTTCGCGCACGCGATAATGCCGTCCGGCGTCAGGTTTTTCCGAAGCAATTGCAGCGAACGTTCGTAGCATTCCGGTATTATGTCAGGAGTGGACTGAATCATTTCTTTCGATGCGCTACATTAAAATGTATGTTGCATTCAACATGTCCCCCGCCAGCGGGGGACAGTGGTCTGCCACGTCTGATGTGACTTTTGTACCCTTTATTCCCTTTGCTAAGAGGGGCTGTTGCGTCTTACACGCTAAAATCCCCATTAACAAAAGGGAAATTCCAATACCATGCGATTATATCATGAAACGATACAATCTCAACCGCATTACCGCTGAACATAGATAAAAAAAGCTTGCAATCTTCTTCGTTTTTGTTATATTGGCCACTCTGCCTTTAAAGATTTTTGCAATTGTTACCGGCACTGCGGGTATGTTGTTCGCCATGATTAAATTATTTACCTGAAAATGTTCGTAGGGTTAAATCTTTTCAAATGACCTATTTGTCCATGATAAAAATTCAACACATTAACTCTCAACGATAATTTCTTTAAGGAAATGCCATGTCTAATGTAAGAATGAAGGTAAAGGAATTTTTGGCTTCTGTTAACAAGGCCGCAGTTGCCACGTGTAATAATAATGCGCCATCATGCCGCATTATGGAAGTTCAAAAGGTGGATGACGATTTAACGCTGTGGTTTGTAACTCACAAGAGTTCTCCGAAGGTGGATCATATTCAAAAAGGCAGTGAAGTGTGTATTGTGGCTCACAAAGAACATGCGCACATGGATATCCGGTTGACCGGTAAATGTGAGGTGTTTACTGACATGGAAACAAAGAAATCTGTTTGGAATAAGAAACTGGCTCCTTTTTTTAAGGGTGGAATAGATGATCCGGATATGGCTGTTCTCAAATTTACTCCCAAAAAAGCGGAATACCGGGATATCAAAACAGGAAGCTTGTACCCTGAGACGGAACTGCTGTAACAACAGTTTTTCCGCATTACCCGCAATATTTTATGCGTTTAAACGTATGGTTGCAGGGTGAAGCATCCTTTTACCTTGCAAAGGATTTCTTTGTGTAAAAATACCCGAATCCGGCAACCAGGAGCAGGATAATTACCGACGCGGCGGCTCCCTGTCCCATATCGCCTTTGTAGAAATACAGTTTGTACGCGTATACGGATAAGGTTTCGGTTGCGCCGCCGGGGCCACCGCCCGTGAGGACATAAACGAGATCAAATATCCGCATGGCGTCAATAGCCCTGAACAAAACAGCCACACCCAATACCGGCATGAGGAGCGGCAGGACAATGTAGCGGAGCCGCTGCCGGTTGTTTGCCCCGTCAATAATGGCCGCCTTGTGCATTTCCTGTGGAATGGCGGACAGTCCGGCTAACACTATAATGGCCACAAACGGGGTGGTCTTCCAGGTATCAGCGACTACCAGGGACAGAAATGCCGATGCCGTGCCTCCAAGCCAGTTGATCCGCTGTATTCCAATCGCTTCCGGAAAATAGTTAAGAATTCCCAGGTTATAGTCAAACATCCACTGCCACATCTTTGCGGTAACTACCGTTGGAATCGTCCACGGCACCAGTATCATTATCCTCAGAAGGTTGCTCATGGGCGTCCGCTTGTTCATCATAAGCCCAAGACATAAGCCCAGCATGGTTTCCAGGGTTATTGAAACGGCTACGAATGAGAGCGTAATAAAAAGCGAACGCCAAAAACGGGAATGTGTCAGTACATCCTCGTAGTTATCGAGTCCGGCAAAAGTTTCTTCCGGTAGAATGAATCTGGCGTTTTTGAAGGAAATTATCAACGTGTCTATAAACGGAAGAAAATGGAATGCAACCACCAGCAGGATGCCGGGCAGTAAAAGCATATAGGGCAGCTTAGTTTTCGGCAAATCCATGTCCAATACCTTTGAGTTTCTCGTGAATGGTTCTTAATGCACCGCCACTGTCCGTTTGGTTTGATAATGCCTTATTAACGTACTTTTGCAGGACGTCGCTTACCCATTGGTAATAGGGAAGATTCGGCCTGATTTGAACGTCCTGTAAAGCCCGTTCCACCGTGGGAAGAAAGGGTAATCTCTGATTCAGTTCCGGGTCTTTATACAATGCCTTTTTCGATGGCAGCCAGGACAAGTTCATAGCCAGTTCCTTTTGCGTTTTTTCCGACGTCAAAAATTCAATGAATTGCCACGCCAGTTTCTTTTTCTCCGACCTGGAGTTAATTGCCAGGTGCCAGCCCCCGTATACGGAGGCATGCTTTCCTTCAGAAAATGCGGGTAATAAAGAAACGCCGACCTTCCCTTTCATCGAAGGGTCTTCCTGGCATAGATCCCACACGTACGTCCAGTTCCTCAAAAACAGCGCCTTACCTTGTTGAAACAGGTGCCTTGATGACTCCTCCATAAGCTCACTATGGGTATTTAGCGGCGATATCCGATACTTCCATATCATATCGCGCATAAGATTAAGGGCCTTTTTGTTTTGCACGGACTCAACGATTATCCTTCCCGTGTCATCAAAAATTCCACCGTTGTTACTGCTAATAAATTCAATGAAATTACACACTAGGCCTTCATACTGCTTCCCCTGCCAGAGGTATCCCATGACCGGTTCATTGGCAGAGATTTTTGAACAGGCCGCGATGAGTTCATCCCATGTTTCCGGCGGATGCAGGTTATAGGCATCCAAAAGGTCTTTCCGGTAATATAATACGCCGATATTGGCGTTCCAGGGAATGGCGTATAGTTTGTTTCGAAAGACGTTGTTCTTCTCTATTATGGGAATAAAAGAGTCCCGTTGCCCGGTTGTGAGAGTGGAATCCAATGGCTCCAGCCAACAAGCAGACGCAAATTCCGCCACCCATATCGTATCAATCCTCATTACGTCAACGTCCTTGTTCTTTGCCCCAAGCGTAGTGACGTAGTAATGGTGTTGCTGATCCGTGGACGCCGGAAGCACGTTTAACGCGACTTTGATGGAGGGGTTTGCCTCCTCAAACTTGGCAACAAGTGTCTTTATACATCTGATTTCCTCCGATCCGGCGCCAATGCAAAAGACAATCTCATCCTTCTGTTTTGTCCGAAAAGAAGTATAAACAACCCATGACAGGACGAAAATGTATATGCAGGGAACGATTGCCTGCTTTACCCGCCGTATCAAAACGCTATCCTCGTTGTTGTCGTTGGATCAAACCAGTGGGCGTCGTTTGAAGAGAATTTCAGACCCACCCGGTTACCCACTTTTATCCCTTCAACGGCTCCCCTTACGTACCAGGTTATGCCTGGCGCCAGTTTGACGTGGCTTATAATTTCGTTTCCCAAATATTCCATGTATTCAATCACGCCTGATAGCCCGGCAGGGGTATGCGCCGGCGCTATGGTTAATTTTTCCGGGCGTATACCGAGGATAGAGTTTGTTTTTACCGGCAAGGGGGCGGGAAATGCAAAAGTGGTGTCCCCGAAGGCGAGGCAATTGTCCCCGCATGGCGTTACGTTGGCCATGTTCATCGGAGGTGTTCCGATGAAACCGGCAATAAAGGTGTTATGCGGCTTCCCGTATATCTCGTTGGGGGCGCTAACCTGCTGTAAAATGCCTTTATCCATGATGGCTATACGGTCCGCCAGAGCAAGCGCCTCAACCTGGTCATGGGTTACGTACACGGTGGTAATGTTGCGTTTCCTTTGTAGTGTTTTTAGTTCTCCCCGCGCGGAGAGGCGAAGGCGCGCATCAAGGTTGCTGAGTGGTTCATCCATTAAAAAGACCTGTGGGTTCCTGACAAGCGCCCTTGCCAGCGCCACGCGCTGCCGCTCCCCACCGGAAAGCTCTTTTGGATATTTTTCCAATAAGTCGCCCAAGCCGAACATCTCCGCGGTGATAAAAACCTTCAGATTGATATCCGTTTCATTCCTTATTTTCAGGGGAAACGCGATGTTGTCGTAAGCCGTCATGTGGGGGTAGAGCGCATAATTCTGAAAAACCATAGCGACGTCTCTTTTCCCGGGTGGCACTTGATTGACCACCTGTTCATTAAAGCACACGTTTCCCGATGTGGGTGTTTCAAGCCCGGCGATCATGTTCAGCGTTGTGGATTTTCCGCTCCCGCTTGAGCCAAGAACCACAAGGAATTCGCCGCTGTCAACCGCCAGATTCAGATTGTCCACAACAATGGTGTTGCCATACTTTTTTGTAAGGTCTTGTAATTGGATATTCATTCTTTCACCGCACCGGACGTTAAGCCCTGAACAATGTATCTCTGGAAGAACAGTAAAAATATAAGCAAGGGAAGTGTTACGACCACGGCAGCAGCAGAAATATCGCCCCATGGAATCTCGTATGTGCCTTGAAACAAGGCAATGCCGACGGATGCAGTGCGTGTCGTTTCATCCAGGGTGAAGGTCAGCGCAAACAGGAATTCGTTCCAGCAGGCAATAAAGATCAACACCGCCGCGGAAATAACGCACGGCAATGACAAGGGGACGAGGACATGCCGGAACGTTTGGAAATAAGAACAACCATCCATAAGCGCGGCCTTATCCATCTCGACGGGTATTTTGTCAAGGTATTTTGTCAGCAGAAAAATAGCTAAAGGCAGATTTTGGGCGCTGTAGGTAACAATAAGAGAAACAGGCAGATTTATCCACCCGAGGAGATAAAACAATTTATAAAGCGCAGCAACAAGACATATCGAAGGAAGGGTAAACAGGACAATAATCATAACCAGGATAGACGTTTTCCCTCTGAACGAAAAGCGTGAAAAGCTGTACGCGGCCAGGAGTGAAAGTGGGGTGGTGACCAATACGGTTGATAATGAGACCATAAAGCTATTGAACAAATAGCGGGGAAAATGGCTGTCAAAAAGCACGTGTTGGTATGAATCAAGGCAGTACACGTCCGGGAATAGGGGGGACAACCGCATAATTTGTGATGCAGGTTTAAGAGAAGTCAGCAAAATCCAGAGAAACGGACTTATACTCCATCCGATAACAAGCATTGATAGCAGGAAAAAGAGGTGTTTTTTGGAGATTTTTTCTACCATGTTTAAGGCGATATCCTCAGATGTACCGTATTATAGGATTACCCTGTAAAAACTTCCTTTTTTTCGTACTTTTTTTAAAACCCCTTCTTATTCCAATTCTCTAAAGTGGTTTTCCCTACTTTCCGCCGGATGCTTTTGCCTTTCGTTTCGCTTGATAGATTACCCCTAAAGCGAAATGTGACTTATCGTCGTTTGGGTTGAGTTCTAGGGCTTTTTGTAAGGATTTAACAGCCTCGTCAAATTGGTCCTTCTTTGCATAGCCGATGCCTATATTGTAGTAAGCATCCGCATATTGTGGATTAATTGCCGTCATTTTTTTAAAGGTCGCAAGGGCGTCGTCTATGGCGTTCATTGCAGAATAGGTGACGCCAAGATTATAATAGCCATTTTCAAATTTTGGGTCAAGTTCTACGGCTTTTTTGAATGACGCCACGGCGTCGGCATATTGCTTCTTTCCATAATAAACAACGCCTAAATTATAATGCGCCTCAACATACTGCGGCGAAGCGGTAATAGCTTGCTTCAGGCTTTCAACGGCTTCGTCCAATTTGCCTGTCGCATAATAAATCACACCAAGATTGTTATATGCCTTTACAAAACCGGGTTCCATTGCTACCGTTTTTTTGTATGCGGTGAGAGCGTCTTCTGTCATTGCTTTTTCACTATACACAACCCCAAGATTGTAATAAGCCTCGGTACAGCCCGGGTTTTTTTCTATCGCTTGTTGAAATTCCCTGATAGCGGCATCCAGCAATTCATCCTTGCCCTGATCCTGGCTATAACCCGTGCTTGTTAAAGCCAACAGCATAAACACCATAATGATCCACATCTTCATAACCGGACTCCTTAAATAATAGCTAATTTATCGGCATTCTGCCTTCTATGAAAGGCTCACACAATTTTATTATATGCATTGATTCGGCCATCCCGGATACCGGCGGCAAAACCTGACGAGCTTGTAACGTAGTAACTGGCATTTCCCGGATAACTCCACGCATCAATGAAGGCATAATATCTTTTTTCTCTGTCACTTGCCGGACTATAGGCCCACGTACTTTTGTTGTAAATGCCAAACGGGAAACTTCCTCAGCCGTTACACCACCGCTCAATTCAGGTGTATTGTTTTTCGTTATCAGCGTTGTTTCCGTTTTCATCGCGGACGCCAGTGGCGTGACGGGTATTGATGCTAAGCCGGCGCCCGACGTGGCCGGCCCGGCGAGCTTCGTTTTCAGTTGATCAAGAGACATTGCCGGCGATGGTTTTCCATCGTTTGAATCAGAAACTGTTTTGGGGATTTCTTCTTTGGTTGCTACGGTAAGTGGTTCTTTATTGATCGTTTTTAAAATCTTATGAACGAGGATGTCGCCCACTAATAACTGCTTCAGTGAGGCGTCTGTTTTAACCGCTTTTAAATAGTGATAATTCACGAAGATTAAAGCCATCCCAAAACCTATTACGATTACAGAAGTAATGATCTTGGAAATGAGGGGGAAAAACTTCATAACGAAGTGAAACAAAATGACAAAGATAAATGCCGATACCCCAACTTCCAACAAACCGGCTTGCGGTGAACCTGTTGAGGTAAAATAAACCATAAGAAGCGCTATGACCAGAAACCATACACAAACATGTGCAACCATGTGCTTCCAGGTATTCATCGGTTTATGAGGAGATGATGTCTTCGCCGGTTCTGGAGAAGGGTTGGTTTTATCCATGAGGTTGTTCTTTTCCGTTAGCGTTATATTGAATTACTATGCGAATATTGGTAAACGTTTCGTTAGCTCCCTCTGAAACACACCATAGGGGGAGCATATGTGGTGTCTATTGTATAGAATAATACATTTCTCGAATTTTATCGAGTAAATATTGTAAAGATCGTTACCATTTGTTCCTGTGCAATTATCCCCGGTTTTCCGGGTTGTTTTCTGTAGGGCTTTTTCTGCCCGAAACCGCTTACAGAAAATGAAAATGGATTTTTCAGGTAAAAATATTATACGAGGTTTTACTTCAGTGCAGCCGCAATTTTCTTACCAAGTTCACGGGCAGCGTTAACGGCATACAACTGCTCTTCGAATTTATTTACGCCAACCGATTGCACCGTGGCCTCTTTTCCAAAGATCATTTTAATACCGGAGGTCTTGCACTCGTTTCCATAACCACATTTGATACAGGGCACGTTTCCCAATACTTTAACAGAGCCTACAAAATTCATACCCTCTTCCATCATGTAATACATGATGGCATTCACCCCCATGTCACCAGCCGGAGGCAATGCCTTGTTGGCAGGAGGAACAGCACAGGTAACAATAGCGCCTCCTGGCTTGCCTGCCATGAATCCGAGTTTATGACGAAGCGGATAAAGCCTCTCGATGAATGCCTTTGTTAAGGAGTCAATGGTAGAATAGGGTGTGTAGCAGGCAATAATCATGGCATCGGCCACTTTTGCCTTTTCCGCCAGGAGAATCCCGTCATCGTGGACGTTTACGCACCGGTTTGTATCTACACAACCGATGCAAGCCCTGCAGGGAGTAATCTTATAATCAATCAGTTTTATAAACTCTGTTTCAAGGCCTGTAGCCTCCAGAGCGACTTTCAACGCCCTATCGGTATTGCTGTTATCAATTGGAGAACCGGAAATACCCAGTACTTTCATATTTTTAACCCTCACTATTAAATTAGGCCTTCGGCGACTTATTTGTGTTCACACGTAAGGACACGGGCACCGTGTCCCTACTTTGAAATTTCTATACATTTAATCTTCAAGCGTTATCTGCCCCCTTTTGTTTATACAGGTATTCCAGAAACGCCCTGACCTCTTCAGGTGAATGGACAAAGTAATCCGCCGAGGTCGTAGTCGACGGGCTTCCTACAAAGATGGTCAGTTCCTCATCTTTCAACGTATTAAATACTTCGATGTCTGCATTATCGTCGCCAATATAGATGAGAAGCGAGTCTCCGCCAACGTTTAAAGGGAAATAGTTGGTCAATAACCATTGTATGGTTGTTGCCTTACTCCACTTGACCGGCGGCAGTATCTCATAAACCATCTTGCCGGTATTCAGAGACAGCGCTTTCATATCCAGATAAGGTTGCGTGACGTGGGTAACGGTCTTTTTTACATATTCCACGTCATTTTTCTTTTTGACCAACCGGTAATGCAGACTCACCGTATAACCTTTATCTTCCAGGTATACGCCCTCAATATGCCCTAAAGAGGTAATGAGCCGCATGTAGACGTTCCATAGATTACAGCGCGCCTTTTTAGCCTCCGAACTACGAAAATGTATGCCGGGGCCTTCCAGTTCTATGCCGTGATTGGCTGCGTATAATATGCCCGGGATATTAACCAGTTTTTTTATCTGACGGAGCGACCTCCCGGTTATGATGCCCAAAAAGAACGACTTATCGCGGGAAATCTTCAATAAAATCTGCCGTGCCTCTTCTGAAAGCACGGCTAGGTCAGGACGGTCCTGAATGGCCGATAAAGTGCCGTCAAAGTCCGTCAGGAGAATAATCTTCTTGCGCGCCCGGAGCAGTTTACTGATAGTCTGAATATGGTCGAATGCGTAATTCATGGGTGTAATTTGATCAGTTCATTCACGATACTTTGTCCCCAGTTGTATACATTGTGTTCCAGCAGATGCTCCCGGAGCCGCTGCATGCGTTTCTTCTTTTCATCATGTGGCATTTCGATGGCATATCTTATCGACTCGGCAAACGTGTCCGTGGCATAGGGATTAACTTGAATACTGCCCGTGAGTTCTTCCGCCGCGCCAGTGAACCGGCTGAGAAGCAATACGGAGGACTCGTTAAAACTGGTGGCAATATACTCTTTTGCAACCAGATTCATCCCGTCGTGCAACGAACTAACGATGCAGAAATCAGATAAACGGTACAAGGCCTGGACACTTACCCGATTAAAATGCGATTTTAGTAATCGAATAGGAGTCCACCTGCCGCTGTGGTACTTGTGATTGATTTCAATCATAAGGTCGTATATCTTATCGTTATAATCACGGTAGTCATCAATATTAATCCGGCTTATGGTGCCGGCCTGCACAAAGGTAAATTTACCCCGGTATTCGGGATATTTTGCAAGGAACCTGTCGATGGCCATAAACCTTTCAGGGATGCCTTTGGTATAATCCACACGGTCTAATCCCACGCCGATAATTTGCCCTTTCAGGCCAAGTTCTTTCTTAATACGCGCCATTTCACCTTCAACCTCTTTCCCCTGCGATTGCGCATTCAATGCCTCGAAATCAATGCTGATAGGGAATGGCCGGACATAAGTAGTTTTTCCCCCTTTTGTGACGGAAAATTTACTATAATCCACCCGGGATTCTAAAATCCTGTCCACCGTATCGAAGAAATTGTTGCAGTGGTACTGCACGTGAAAGGCCAGGAGGTCGTTTCCCAAAAGACCTTCCAGTATTTCCTGACTCCAGGGACAGATACGGAATGCCTCGCGGTTCGGCCAGGGGATATGCCAGAATTGAGCGACGAGCCAATCGGGCCGTTTTTCCTTAAGCATCCTGGGGAGCAAGGTGAAATGATAGTCCTGGATAAAAATAAATGCCTTATCATTTCCAACTTCATCAAATACAACGTCGGCAAATTTTTGATTAACCGATTTGTACACTTGCCAGTCGGCCTCATTAAACTTAGGTTTTACGTATACGATATGACAAAGCGGCCACAGCGCCTCGTTGGAAAAACCGTAGTAAAACCGCTCCTCTTCTTCCTGGGTAAGCCAGACCCTTCGGAGCGTGTATTGTGGGTTATCAGGAGGAACGGCGATATGGCACTTGCCGTCCACCACTTCCCTGTCGGCGTCACCGCTGCCGTGAGCAATCCACGTCCCCCCACCGGCCCTAATAATGGGGTCCAACGCGGTAACCATTCCACTGGCCGGAATAATGCATTTTATTTCTTCTCCAACATAATTGTGAACATACGGTTCACGATTGGATACGATGATGAGCTTATAATCCTTCAGCTTCCCGGAAATAAGTTCTTTTAACGACTCTTTTGTATAGGTCATGACTTCCTTTCCTTAGAGATAAAAAGATGTTCTCTACCGGTTCCGTTTTACAAAATACACTATCAAACATATCAATAGCATCAGGATAAGATAGTCTGGTAAGCTCTTTGTCATGATAAAGCCAGGCAAAAATGCCTCCTCACCTTGAATTTACGTTTAGAAAAATCAGATATTTGCGGAGGCACACGGCAACGTGTCCCTACAGGCCGGCCAACAAAGTTGCCAAAGGCCTGAATCGTCCTATCTGAAACTATCGTGGAAAATGTTTACAAGTAAACGATGCTTACTCATTATAAAAAAAATCGTGTTGTACACACAAGTAAATACTCATTTACAGAAACAACAACGTGGCACAAGCTTTAGTTCCCTTCAAATTATTTTATTTATTCTTTGCTTAGTTACTCATTATCTGATACTATTCTTATCAGTCGGTTAGTTGCAATTTAAAGTCGTATTATATATTCGCGTTATATTAAGGCTACAAAGTTACAACTTTGTGGCCTTTTTTTTTGGAATTTTTTTATATTGTGAGAGGGGGTGATTTAGTATGGCAAATGGAACCGTGAAATGGTTTAACGACCAGAAGGGCTTTGGTTTTATTTCACAGGATAACGGAAATGATGTTTTTGTACATCAGACTGCTATCCAGGGCGAGGGGTTTAGAACCCTTGCAGAAGGAGATAAGGTCGAGTTCGAAGTCACAAAGGACGCAAAGGGCTTCAAGGCCTCAAACGTTGTCAAATTATAAGTTTATAACAAAAGAGCACTCTTATATTTTATTAGATAATTAATTGCCATAAATATGTTTTATAAAAATATGGAGTAGTCACTTAGCTTATTATTACAGCTACGACGTGAAAGCCCCAATATCGGTAAAAGGATATTGGGGCTTTTTTTGTTGCTCAAATAACTTGATTGTACAGGCATTTTCATTTTATTTATGCGGGTTTTCGGGTGGGTGTAGCTGTAAGGATCGTGTTAGCAATGCGATAGGGAAACACCCGCCCCTGCACCCCTCGGGTGCATTCCCAAATTTAGGAATAAAATAGGGAATTCAATGTTGTTGTAGGGGCGTATTGCAATACGCCCCTACGGTAACTG
>CAYJPZ010000080.1:0-16523 GCA_964372185.1 uncultured candidatus Brocadiaceae bacterium | reverse complement strand
GAAAGCCTACGGTTATCGCAACAAAGACCGTTTTAAAAACGATATCCTCTTCCACGAATAGTTTACCGTTAGAAAGACAATTTTCATAGACGTTCTTTCTGTAATCATACCGCTAACCTCCTTTCACTGATTTTACAATCTCGTAGCCCCTCCGGTTGATAAGCGCCGCGTTGCCAAACCTGCTCTTCATAGCGTTGTAGTGCCACGCCGCCGTTTTGGCCACAAGGTATGCCCGTCCACCCGGTTTCAAGGCCTTGTATGCCGTGTCAATAAAGAGTTCCGAAATTTTATAATGGGAGAAATAGGGGGGGTTACCCGTAAACAGGGTGAACCCACGCACCTCTTCTATCCCGGCATCGCTGAACACCACTTCATACTTATCCAGGCCATTGAGTTGGCAATTTTCTTTGGTCATGGAAACGGCACGCGCGTTTGCGTCAACAAAACACACCCTGCTTAATTCCTGATTAACGGCAATCGAGATGCCGATAGCGCCGCAGCCGCAGCCCATGTCTAAAACCGCATCCCCTTTTTGCGCTTCACCGGCCGCAATCTCTGCAAGCGCCAACGCCCCCTGGTCTATCTCCCTGTGTGAAAAGACGCCGGGGATGGTATGGAGGCGAATGGTTTTTTTCCCGAAAATCGTCAGGGTGAACTCCGACCGGTAGTCCCTCACCCGCTTGAGTTTTTCTTTTTTCCCGGCAACAATACAGTAGCCTTGTTTATTTTGCCCACAGACCGCATACCCTCCAAACAATTTTTCGGCCTGTTTCCGCGCCCACGGGTTGCTTCCTTCAACGGACAAAAAGCACTTTCCGCCCAAACGCAACGCCTGATGGATTTGTTGAAGAACGTCCAGCGCCAGTTCTTTCGATGCCCCGCCCTTTGACAACTGCAGAAAAACCACGTCAAAGGCATTCTTCCGTTCCACAGAGGGTTGGCAGCAAACGTCTACGGACGAAACACCGTTTCGCGACAGATTTCTCCTGATTTTGTTGGCATAATATAAATCCAGACAGTGCATGGTAATCTGTGCCTGGGGGAACATGTTCCCGGCAATCATGCCGGACACACCGGTACGGTTTTCAAGGAAAAGAATATTATCCGGCCGGACAAGCCCCGTAAACGCTTCAATAATTTGTGTCTCGGTAACGTTCAATCCGGAGCGGGAGGTAACGGTATGCCGTCCACCGAAAAGCGATTCTTTTCTTACCCGGCCGATAGATTCTTCCGTAATACAGATATCCATATTCACCTTTGTATAAATAATTCTGACGGCAAACTTAAGCGACGAACACGACCGCGCGTTATGCGGGAGGCAACATCCATTCACCCGTAAACACTTCCGTGGCAGGACCCGTCATGTAAACACGGTCATCTCCCGCCCACTCAAGCGACAGATCACCGCCGGGCAGATGCGCAATAATGTTCCGTTCCGTTTTTTTATTGAGCACTCCTGCCACACAAACGGCTGAAGCCCCGGTGCCGCACGCCAGGGTGATCCCGGAACCACGCTCCCACGTCTTCATCGTGACCTCCGATGGACTATGTATTTGTACAAAATGGACATTTATCCTTTCCGGGAACAAAGGATGCCGTTCAATCTCTTCCCCTGATTTTGTCACGTCTATTTTATCAAAGCTTTCAACAAAGATGACACAATGCGGATTTCCCAAAGAGACACAGGTTATTTGGAACGACGTCCCTTTCTTGGTCGTTAACAACTCATCTATTACCCGGGACTCTTTGCCAAGCATAGGAATCTCCTGGCGCATAAGCCGGGGTTTTCCCATGTCGACCTTTGCCTTAGATACCAATCCCTTTTCTTTGAAAAGCTGCACGGTTTTAATGCCTGCAAGGGTTTCTACCGTGAGTGGGTTTTTTTGAGTGATCTTGTGGTCTGATACATATTTTGCGACACAGCGAACTCCGTTGCCGCACATCTGTGCCTCGCTGCCGTCGGCATTAAAGATACGCATCCTGCAATCAGCGACCTTTGAGGGTAAAACAAGGATCAACCCGTCTGACCCTACTCCAAAATGTCTATCACTTATAATCATCGACAATTGGGCCGGATCTTTCAATTCCTGCTCAAAACAGTTAACGTAGACGTAATCATTACCAAGTCCGTGCATCTTTGTGAATTTCATAAACGTATATCCGCAATTTTCTTTGTTAGTACTAAGGCTAAATTAAAATGAGTCCATACAAACGAATGTTTCTTATTTTTTTTCATTGTACCTGTATATTACCAGGTTTTTCAATATCAATTAAAGTGGTAACAATAAATCCTATTGACTTCTGTGCGGTTTTTACATAATATTCTAAATTAACAAACAACCATTATTATTTAAAAGGGGCCAACATGGAAACAGTAGAAAAACTAACCAAGGTACTAAGAAATCACAGTATGAAGATCACCCCTCAACGGTTGATGATCTTTGAGATATTGGAGAATAACACCTCGCATCCCTCTGCGGAGGAGATTTATAAACGGGTGAAGGATATTTACCCAACCGTCTCGTTTACTACGATATATAAGACGTTAGAGGTCTTGCGCGACCTCGGTGAATTGAAGGAGCTGACTATTGACGACGCCCGCAAACACTACGACCCAAACACCAGGACGCACCATCATATAATTTGCACTTCTTGTAAAAAGATACTGGACGTCTTTGAAGATTTCTCGTCGCACATCAAATTGCCTGAATCTTTTAATGCAAATTATTCGGTCTCTACTTTCCAGGTCTCTTTTTACGGCATCTGTAAAGAGTGCAATTAATAATACTTATTTGTGTTTTATCTTCACATCTGATGGTTATAATTTCCTTGAAAGTCCTTAAATTACTGATAAAATCTAGCGTGGAACGTCAGGTCATATCGTGAAAACCTCTGAATTCAGGAAGCAGGGTAACTACTTTTTAACAAACGAACGGGTTTCATGCCTCTCCCTATTTGGATACTAACAGGACCTACGGCAAGCGGAAAGACGGATGTCGCTCTATCAATTGCTGAAAGTATTCACGCGGAAATAATCTCTGCTGATTCCATGCTGGTGTACCGCGGTATGGATATCGGCACGGAAAAACCCTCCACCGCTATGCAGCACAAAATTCCGCACCATTTGATAGACATAGTTGACCCCTGGGAAGAATATAGCGTTGGCCGGTACGTTAAAGATTTTGAACGTGTCGCAAATGACCTGCATCAAAAGGGCAAACCATTCATCGTCGTGGGCGGCACGGCGCTTTATTTAAAGGCTATTGTAGACGGCTTGTTTGAAGGACCGCCCGCCGATTGGGAATATCGCACTTATTTAAAGTCACTTGCCACCGCACAAGGCCCGGAATCATTGCACAAAATGCTTGCAGAGGTGGACGCAGAGGCAGCGCACAAATTGCACTCCAATGACCATGTGCGGATCATTCGGGCGTTGGAGGTAATAAAAAGCACGGGGCAACGCATTTCGTCCCTGCAAACCCAATTTGGCAAAAGAAATCCCAAATACGACTGCGTTATGATGGCTATTGAACATGATCGCGCTCTCTTGTACAAGCGTATAGAATCCCGCGTAGACAACATGCTGCAACGCGGACTTATCGAAGAGGTGCGCACCCTGCTCAAGCATCCGATGGGGTTGAGCATGCAGGCCTCGCAGGCGCTGGGGTACAAAGAGGTTATTGATTTTCTCGGCGGGAAATATACACCCCTGGAGGTTTCTCAGGTAATCAAGCAAAGCACACGCCATTTTGCGAAGAGGCAGATGACATGGTTCAGAAGTTTTCAGGACATCCATTGGATTCATGCGTCTGCGGGCGATGAACCGGCAAAACTCTCTGAAAGTATCCTCGCAGGTTTTAGACGCTACGCACCCTTGACAAACAACTGATAATAACCGTATGAAATTAGACTTTTTACGCATTATTCACAAAAAGCAAAAAACCACCGGCGCTAAAAAACTGCCCAAAACCGTTGCGCGATATAAGACAAAAAGCGCATGGGGGCTGGATATCGGCGGACACGCCCTGAAGGCGGTAAAAATAACGCAATCGGCAGGTATCGCGCAAATAGAAGATTTTGACGTCATTCAGTACCCCGCTATCCCGTCTGATTCAGACTTTTTACAATCCGCGTGCATAAAAGAGGCTATTCAAACGTTTTTGACAAAACATCAGATCGCCAAAGGCGACAAGGTTGTGGCATCGGTTCCCGGTCAGTTTGTATTGTCCAGATTTACCACCATCCCCCCCGTCGAAAAGAGGCAATTAAAGGAGATTGTCAGGTATGAAGCAAAGCAACAAATACCTTTTGACCTCAAGGATATCGTGTGGGACTATCAGCAATTATCAGAACAAACACCCGGCGTGGAGGGTATTGAGATCGGCCTTTTCGCCGCCAAAAGAACCACCCTTGACCACATCCTGGCGAACGTTTCATCTCTTAAATTCAGGATAACTACCTTGCAGGTCTCGCCTCTGGCCATTTCCAACTTTATCTTCTTTGATCAGCACGCCAATGGCCCTACGGTAATCATAAACGTGGAAACGGAAAATACAGACCTGGTACTTGCCAACGGCCCGCGGCTCTGGCTGAGGAACATCCCTCGCTCCACGTTAGACAACGACCTTGCCAAAGAAATTCAAAGGTCGATAGAATACTACAAATCTCTTGCAAAAGAACCGGTTCAATTTAAAACGGTGGTGTTAATGGGCAACAAATTTAAAGAACCGGCAAACGTAAAATTCATTGCCGATACTTTTAATTATGAGATAAAGGTACTCAAAACGTTAAACAACGTAAAAGTATCAGGCGCGCTCGATGCTGCCCGTTTCCACGAAAACGTCCTGAACCTGGGCATTGCAATGGGGCTTGCCATTCAAGGCGTGGGGCTGGGACGAACGAATCTGAACCTGATGCCCCCGGAAATACTCCAGGCATTGGAAATAGCGAAGAAAAGGCCTTATGCCATAGCTGCCCTGGGTTGTTTTGCCCTGTCGATACTCATTCAATACAGTGGACTACATTTCCAAATCGAGCGGCGTCAAGACGCCAATGACCATTACCAAAGGGTGCTGCAAAACGTCAAGGAGCTTGAAAAGGATTACAGAAAAACGGAGACGCTTGCGCAAACGAGCGCATCTGAGCTTGAACAGATAGCCTCACTGGATTCCACCCGTTTTTTCTGGATGGAAGTATTCGATAAATTACTCTCTTCAATGCCCGACAGAGTGGCGATATCCAGTATACAAACGTCCTGGATAGACACGGACTCCATAAAGCAACAGCAGAACGCGCCAATACAAAGCTCACCTGGTTTTTTTCAGACAAAAAAATCAGCCGCGCCGGGAAAGCCAGCCGCCTTTAATAAAATGCTCCTTATGGGAATAAAAGGGGAAAGCAAGGAACAAAGCATAGGCTATATAGAAAAAGACGTCATTGTGCCTATTCAAAGCGTAACCCTTTTCGACCAAAAAGTTCCCGCGTTTAAAAATGTGGAAATCGTTCCCGGATCCTGCCGACAGATAGATAGCGGTGACAAAGGCGGGGGATACATCTGTTTTGAAATACGGTGGTTTGTAAAGTCACACGATGAGATACAAGCGGAAACGAAATTATTATCGGCGGAGCCGGGCACTTCATCGGTAAAATCCTGACGAAAGAGACCTCTTTATGAAGATAGGGAAAAATATAAATCTTATCCAATACGTGAAAGTACCGTCAAGCCTTTTTACCGGGGCGAGAAGTTTTTGGATATCGCTTGGAAGCATATTCGGCGTCATGATAATCGTATCGTCCCTGTTGGTTTTTCCGCTTAGCAAGAAATGCGCTACGGCGTATAAAGGACTGGACGATTTATCGTCAATGCTCGAAAAATATGCCTTAAAAAAAGATATTTACAATGAGAAATGGATAAAGTCAAAAAAGCTGGAGGCGGAACTGTGTGATAATGAGACCGGGAAATGCAAGTCCTTCCTGAAAGAAAGAGACGTCCTTCTGGAAGCCGTTTTTGACAAGGAAGAGCCCGGCAAGGGTATCGTAAAGATTAATGACGAAGCGCTCTGGAAAATCGAGTATTCTAAAAGAATTTCATCCGTATTATCGAATCTGGAGAAAAACAATATCACGGTAAGCGCAGATGCCTTTCCTTTTTCTAACTGGGGTATGGATATTCCAACGTGGAAAGACATTCTACCTACTCAAAAAAGGTTCTGGATATTGGATGCTATCAGCAAGATAGCCCTCTGCAAAAGCGGCATAACTCACATTAAAAAAGTCACGTTTCGTGAATCACCCCATGCCTATAACCCCGCATATACAAAAATTTACGCCCCCATCCCCGTTACCATCCAGGTGGAAGTAAGGGCTGACTATATCAATTTCCTGTTACAAGAGATACTTCGGTCAGACATCCCCTTCGTTATTGAAAACACCATTATTATGAATACCGACAAATTTTTCAATCCTGACGAGGCGACACAAGACGCAGCAAGCCGCCTGCCGTGTCCGATTATTGACGTTACCCTGGACATGTATGCCATTGATTATAAGGCGTGAAATTCACCGCAAAGGCACGGACAAATCCATTCCCACCATTTGTTGCATTCTGAAAAATGTTGGGTTTCGCTTTACTCAACACAACCTATCCGGTTACCCAACTGAGTCGTTTTTGAGTTTTGATGCGATGAATGTAAGTGTCTTTTTCAACGTCATCGGCTCCGAATCGGATATCTGCTCAACTTTTACGCTGTGTTTGTGATGGGGAAACGTATTAACCATTTTCTACCTGCTCACAAAATTGCCCATCTCAATGCCCTGAAGCGTAACCCTAATACCTCGACACATTCATCTCCTCCATCTTCCCGGTAACCATATATACCACCCTTTCGGCTATGTTGGTGACCCTGTCTGCAATGCGTTCCAGGTTGTGGGACACCCAGGTAAGATAGGTGGCCTCGTGGATTATCTTGGGGTCATCTATCATCATCATTAAGAGTTCCTTGTAAATGCGGTCGTGAATGGTATCAACCTCATCATCTGTGTTACAAACAGCTTTTGCCGTTTCTACATCCCGATCTATAAAAGCCTTAAGACAGCGTTTGAGCATGGATAAGGCAATCTCGGCCATCTTTGGAATGTCGATGAGTGGTTTTACCGGCGGCCCCTCACACATCATCAGGTTTATTTTAGCGATGCCCTCGGCATGATCGCCCATACGTTCGAGGTCGGTCACCATACTCAGTATGGAAGCCAGGGTTCTCAGGTCTACCGCCATAGGCTGCTGGGTGGCGATAAGAAAGATGCACTTCTCTTCAATATCAAACCGCTTTTTGTTGATCAGGGCGTCATTCTGTATGATTTTTTTGGATGTCTCCGTGTCCCTTTGTTTAAGTGATTCTACTGATTCCTTTATGGCGCTTGCTACCATGTCCCCCATCTCCAGCACTCCATCCTGAAGATTGTTTAATGCCCTATGATATGCTTCGCGTGTCATGTTTGCTCCTGAGCTAAGAACGTATTATGCTTGTAAATATCCGGACCCACCGATAAATCGGCGGGCTATTTCTAACTGTCCCCGCGGGACAAAATGCAGATTTGCAATAATTGAATAATTGAGGAATACACCCGGTACCATGAGCAGTTAACACTGACAGGGTTTAGAACCCTGTCAGTGTTTAGTCTTACCCAAACCTGCCCGTGATATAGTCTTCCGTCGCTTTTTCACGGGGATTGGTAAATATTTCGGTTGTTACGTTGAACTCCATCAGTTTTCCCAGCATGAAAAACCCGGTGTAGTCCGAAATTCGCGCTGCCTGCTGCATGTTGTGCGTTACGATAATAACGGTGTAATGTTTTTTCAGTTCGACGAGCATGTCTTCTATCTTGCCGGTTGCGATCGGGTCGAGGGCAGAACAAGGCTCGTCAAGCAGCACAATTTCAGGTTCCATGGCAATAGCCCTGGCAATGCACAGGCGCTGCTGCTGGCCGCCGGAAAGATCCAGGGCGTTTACATGAAGTCGTTCTTTTACGTCGTCCCAGAGGGCGGCCCTCTTTAATGCCTTTTCACAGAGGTCTTTGAGAACGCTTTTGTTTTTCACGCCAAGCACACGCGGCCCGTAGATGACGTTTTCGAAAATGGATTTGGGAAAGGGATTCGGTTTCTGGAAAACCATACCTACCCTCTTTCTTAGTTCCGTAACGTCCACGTTAGGCGCATAAATATCGCGACCGTCTATTTGGATGGTACCCTCTATCTTTACGTCTTCTATGAGATCGTTCATGCGATTGACGCATCGTATGAGCGTGGACTTGCCGCATCCGGATGGGCCGATAAAAGAGGTTATCTTGCTTTTTGAAACGTCCAGGGTAATTTCTTTTAATGCCTTCGTTTTGCCGTAGTAGAGGCTTAAATTTATTATGTTAACGATCTGATCAGGTATGTCCATGTTCTGCCCAAATATTATTCAGAAATTATTTTACCGTAAGATATTGTAACCACACAGGTATCCCAGCTTCTTGCCTGTCAATTTCAGATACGTCAGTACCTGCTTCGTTTTCCGTCATTTCTCTGTGCCTTTGTGCCTTCGTGTGAGGATCATTAGATGATCAGGTTAAGCCGTGTATTAAGAACTTTGGCGGTCTCCTATTCTGTTCCTGTGCGCTGTGCCTGCGACAAGGGTTGCGGTTCCATCTGGAAAATTGAACCGGCGGGAAATATTGCACGATTCATTTTCCGCCTCAGTTCTTTTCTATAGTTTGTCTTTTACCGCCAATCGAACCTGATTTTTCCCGCGATTGAGGATGCCGCGTGGATTCGGAAAGGGGTTTCAGGCTGAGGTTGTCGTACCAACCGGCGACGTAACCGTGGGGACAATCCTGGCGTGTCTCGGTGAAAACCGTAATGATGTCCTTTGTGGGCAGGATCGTTATAGAAACGTCTATCCACGGCGAAATTATGTTGCCGCCCAAGCATCTTTTATTTGTGTCCACAAGCGCTTGCGCAGAATTCCAGGCGCCATCCAGAATGCCTATAATAGCCTGGTCGCCCGCATCGTCCCCATAAAATGCGGTATAACCCGTGAGGATATAGGGGACGTTCTTCATTACCTTTACTTCCTGATACAGGCCACCCCTGGCCGTTCCATGAGAAACAATCTCCTGCGCCAACGAGAAAGAACCGCTTATGACCGGCGGCGAGGGTACTCCAATGTCCCCAGGAAATACAATAGCCACATGGGTAGGCCGTTCAACCGGAAAACCGTCACCATCCCAGGGATAGGATTCCCAATACGTCCAACCCATACTATTCCCCGTCTCAAAATCTCCATTTTTGAGCAATTCCACCGCGGAGAGTGGTTGTAGTGGAAGAAATCCGAAGAGTAAGACAAACAGGATGTATTTCATTGCTTTTTTTGTTTTAGTCTTTTATACGCTGCGTATTCCTCGTCAGCCTCTTCCTGCATACCTTTTTTGTCGTACACAATACTAAGGTTGAAATGGGCTATAGCGCAATCAGGGTCTACCGAGATGGCATTTTTGTATTCTGCTAAGGCCTCATCATACATCCCTTTTCGCAGGTAAAGGTCGCCGATTTCATTGTATACTTCGGCGGTTTTGGGGCTTGCCTGCGAAGAAATGGACGTCTTTGCCTGATCTGTGACAGGCCTTTCGTATGCTGTTGGTTTTGGCAGTGGCTGTGGTGGTGAATGCGGCTGAGGTGGCGTCTTCGTTGCCGGGGCTTCAACCTGGGCAACTTCAGATTTTGGCACAAGGACGGTTACCGTTTTAATGTCTTTTGCGCGTACCAGGGTAAGCTTTACCGCTTTGCTTGAATCTGTTTCCACCTTTCGTCTAAAATAAACCTTATTTTCAATTTTTTCCGTATTCCATTCGGTAATAAGGTCATCCACCTTTATACCCGCAATTTCAGCGGCGCTTCCCGGTAAAACACTCACAACGATTACGCCGTTTTGCGCCTTTTTCAGGGAAAACCAGTTCCGGTTTTCTTGCGTAAGATTGCACACGAGAAGTCCCAGGGCATTGTGCGCCTCCAAAAATTCAACTGCCATGCCTTTGCACCAAGTAGTATGTTTTACGCCGTAATCAGTGCCACCCGTCTCTCCATATCCTTGCCAGGTTTTTGATGCCCCGGTATCATATTGAACGTTAATTACCGCATGTGCCCCTGCATCGCGAGCCTTTTCTCTTATCTTGGCGGCCAGAACGTCAGGACCGGAAAAACCAAACTCCGCAAGGCTCACCTCACCCATTTTTTTATAGGCAACGTCAACGTCGCCCGCGCAGACGAAGATACTTTCTGCCTTTATGGTATCGGAAGACTTTTTACCCGACTTCGGCTCAAGCGACGCTTCTTCTTTTTTAAAAGGCGACAAATCCTTTATACTCCAGCGATCAGAACTACAACCGGCTACGGCAGGAACCAACGCGGCTATAAGAATAGAAACAATGGTTTTTGTATTCATTCTTTTTTGTTTTCTTTCTTTTTAAACTTTGATTTTAATTTCGATTCAACGTGAACAAGATATTTACCGTAAAATCGTGTCCTTTTCAGTCTGTTAACAAGGCGGGGTTTGCCTGGAAAACTCGATATATACAGCCCGGCCAGAATGGTAAACAGTCCCGGCCCCGGAGTAACAATCATTAAACAGCCGATAATGATCAGGCAAAACCCCATCGTGTTCTTTGCCACACTTTTCATTTTCTTTTTCATCCGCACTTCCTAAGCATAAAGTATTTATGGACAGGACGCAATATTTTTATAAGAACCTTTTGGCCTGCATCCGCGCTTTCAACCGGCTCATTATGTTCATTCCGCAGGTCACACAAGGTCTGTTCAAAATCTTCGCTCAGGCGTCTTCCCATGATTTCCACAGGGGTATTGCAGGAAATCTTGTTTTTCACCAACACCTCAACCTGATTGTCAGGAAGCACATTACTAACCACTCCCACGTAATCATATTCTTTGATGTATGAACTTCCAGGGTGCGTTGTCTGGCTGCGATATCCCTGATTTCCGAAAAAGAATCCTGTGCCATATTCCCTGTGGCTCACTTTTTCAAGTTCAGACAACCATCGCGGGTCAAACACGTATCCATCCGGATCGACGAAATACCGGTCTAATGCCTCCCGATACGCCCTCGTTACCGCGGCAACATAGTACAAACTCTTCATCCGCCCCTCAATCTTCCATGCCGTAATGCCCGAATTGACCAATTCCGGGATATGTTCGATCATGCAAAGGTCTTTGGAACTCAGGATAAAGGTGCCGGTTTCATCTTCCACGATAGGGTACGATTCGTCAGGGCGGTTTTCCTCTTTGAGGGTGTAATGCCATCGGCACGAATGCGAGCAATCTCCAAGATTTGCATGCCGGTTCGACATAAAACCGCTCAGGAGGCAGCGTCCCGAATACGACATGCACATAGCGCCATGCACAAAGGCCTCTGTTTCTCCGGTAAGGCCGTCGGTAATCTCTTTGATTTCACCGAGTGTCAGTTCCCTTGCAAGCACCGTCCGCTTAATTCCCTGCCTGAGCCAGAACTCAACGGATTTGGTATTGGTCGTATTGGCCTGGGTGCTCAGGTGTATAGGGATATGCGGTGCAATCTCCTTCACCACAAGGAAAACACCCGGATCTGAAACAATCACGGCATCTACGGGAATTTCAGCAAGTTTTCCCAAATAAGAGCGTATGCCCCGAATGTGGTAATTACGCGCATAGATATTTAATGTGATATAAATCTTCTTACCCCGCTTGTGAACCCATGCCGTGGCGTCTTTGATGTCCTGCAAGGTCAGATTGCCGGCGCCCATGCGGAGGTTAAAACCTTCCCCCCCGGCATAAACGGCGTCAGCGCCGTACTCAATTGCTGCTTTTATTTTTTCAATGTCGCCACCCGGCGCAACAAGCTCCGGTTTTTTTTGTAAAAGACTATTGGTTTTTTTCATCAGTATTGTTTAATATCCCAGGCACAACAACAAAAGCCCCGCGCCGATAGGCACGAAAAAGTTATCAAGCGACCTGAGCGGCAGTGACTCTATGAGGCTGGCAAACAATCCTGAAAGTATGGCCGGAAGAAGGGGCAGGTACACACACCCGCACAGAAAAGCCACAATCCACGCAGCAAGAGAACCTTCTATGCTTTTTTTAACGTTATAAGGAATTCTGTGATTTCCAATACTCCTGCCCACAATGGTCGCAATGGTGTCGGCAAAGGCTACAATCCAGATAACCGTACTTGAAACAACCGGTGAAAAAAACACCAGGGACAGGCTTGCGCCTGAAAGAAGTGTTATCGGCCCAAATGCAAACCCCCGCTCTTCTGCCTTGCGAATACTCGATCTTGTTATGCCACCCAGTAAAGGAAAGGAATACCCGTTAATTCTAAAACACTCGGAAATTGCATAAGCCGCCATTAATAAAACGATCACGGTAAACATAGTAGGATAAAAGCCGGTTGGAAAGAGCGGCATACAGGCAACGAGAACGTGCATGCCTTTTCTCCGTATCTCCTGAAGCCAGGAGTACATCATTTGCTTACGCATGCCTGAAAATAATGTTTTGTAAGTATCGGCGTCGGCTACGTCCAGTATGTCGATTACTTCCGCCAGATTCCTGCTATTAATTAAGTAATGCGCCTGCTGACGAACCGCATAATGGGCATTGACGCCGATCGAAATCCCCGCTTTTTGCATGATATCAAGGTTGTTACAATCATCCACCAGAACAATAGTTTCCTGCCAGGTGAGGTTGTTTTTGTGCAGTAATTCTTCGACGAGAAGGCTCTTCCCCAATGGCTTTGTGAGGGGGCCGTAAACCTCGCCCGTCAATTGCAGGTCATGGACGCCAATCTGCACGCCATAGCCATCGTTTGCAGACAATCTTGCCGCCAGGTCCTTTACAAACAGGTCCGGCACGCCACTGCTGATCAAAACAACATAATAACCGTGGTCCCGCAATATCTCAATCGTTTCTTTCGCATGATGTATCAGCGGAATATTTTTGTAAACCATTTCGGCCTGTTCAAGGGTAATGCCTTTAAAGCGGACATAAGCGGCCGACAGCAGTTCTTCAATGGACAATTTGCCCATATTAAAGAGAAGACAGTGGAGAGAGGTTCTTATGTATATCAATTTCCCCAGGTAACGTGCTATGTGAAGAAGGAATTGCCCTTTAAAGATGACGCCATCTACATCCATAATAATAATTTTTTTGGGTTTACTTTCCATAGCAAATGAGCGCGTTACCTTTTTTCTGACACTTTTCAACGTTTAGGCATCAAAATCTTACTTGTTTGGCTATAAAGCCATTTTTACAATATGCCCACAACGATTTTTTTGAAAAGACTGAGTCCGAAAAATACGACCACCGGCGAAAAATCAATACCCCTGAATGGGGGGATAAACCTTCTTACGGGATTCAGTATAGGATCGGTAATTTTATAGAGAAAACGGATTGCCTGGTTATAAGGGTTGTGAGGCACCCACGAAAGCACGATCCGCACAATCAAAGCAATTTGATAAAGATCTATGAGCTTGCCTAAAATAACGCCCACGTTAAAGCTCCTTTATTGAATGATAGAAGAATGGATGTTTTCCACAGTTACTGCGACAACACAGGTTTGAATTTTATCATAGGTTATTATACAGAGCAACAAAAAACGTAATAGTTTACGGTGGAAGGCGAAGAGGCGATGATAATGCCGGAAAATATATACGTAAATCAGGCCTTAGGCGACTTAAAACATGCAGAGGCAGGAGCCGTCTCCTGACGGCGATTGGCAAGGCACAACGGCGAGCAAGTACCCGGTCGCCAACAGGAGTTGGCCCCTACCAAAAACTTTGAAATTCCTAAACGTTGAATTAAGTTATCTATCAAGCGCCAAAGGATTCAGGTAACGCACCGGTATGCCTTCCCCGTTGCAAACTTAACACAAAATTAACAGGTTCTTTATACAATTTTAATAGAAGAGTTGTTTAATAGTACGTGTAAAAACACTGTTTAGGGACAGTCAAATACCCATCGTGCAATTAGGAATTACCTGGTGTGACAGGGATAGGAAAATATCGGTTTAATTGGACATTTATTGAAAGGAGTGACGATTATGGTAATGAACACGTTTTTTGTTTGCCCTGAATGTGGTAATGATAAGGATTTTAAGGTTTTTACGAGTAACTATCAGTCTGTCAGACAATCGCCTGATTTAGGGGTGCGCACTGACGTGAGTGGTGTTCTGCCGAATCTGAGACAGCACGATAATTACATCGAATGTGTGCCTTGTCTTAAAAGACATGAGTATAACGAGGCCGTGACAAACGGGCGGAGATATATCCAGGCAATCAGGAAACGGAAAACAACAACCGTCACGCCTGATAAGCAGAACGCCGCTCGTCCCTCTTAGCTCAGCAGTTCGAAAAATCGTATTCGATGTTTCATAAGTAATTTCTCTTTTTCAAGGAGGAAAAGGCATGACATTCCAACGAAATGAAGACATGATAACCGGCATAAATACCATTGATTGCTCGCACAGGTGGTTGTTCATTATGGTAGACGACCTGCTCAGCGCCATGGACGAGGGCAAGGGACGGAAGACATTGGACAGGGTATTTGAATATCTGGCTTATTATGTGAGAAAACTGCAGAGCGAAGAAGAAGTAATGATTGGATATAATTACGACCGCTACCCCCTGCAGAAAATCGAACACCGGCAATTTATGAGGGACATTTCCCGTCTGCGAGAGGAATTTGATGCGCGAGGCGCTACCTTGCATCTGGTAGTGCAAACCCAAAAGAAGCTCTGTAACTGGCTGGCGGATCATGTAAAAAAGGAAGATAAACAATTAGGAATGTTTGTGAAGTCCATACGAGAGGAAAACGTGCCGTTCCGGGAAATGGGAGGTATGAGCTATGGTAGCCGCAATCGCCTTCTTTTCTGAGACAAATCAAAAATCGGGTATCAACAAAGAGTTAGAAGAGGAATTCAGAAGCATCATTTCACTTGGGATGATTTTCACCAAATTTCAACCCATTGTTTGCCTTACCACAGGAAACGTCGTTGCCTATGAGGCGTTAAGCAGAGGCCCCGAAGCAAGTATGTTCGAAAACCCAACGTATCTGTTCGAGATCGCTGAAAAACTTGAAATGCTGGAAGACCTGGACATGCTATGCAGGGAAAAGGCTATTATGAACGCCCATAAATTGGGACTCAACACAAAGCCAATCAAATTGTTTATCAACATAGACGCGGCATGTATAACCTACGTAAAACATAATCCAGGGCAAACAAAGGCACTCATTGAGGAATTTGAGTTTAAAATGGACAACGTCGTCCTTGAGATTACGGAGAGGACGTTTATAAAGGACTCACAGGTTTTCTACCAGGCGTTATCACACTATCAATCGCAAGGGTTTGCAATAGCCATAGACGACGTTGGGTCCGGAAGCGCCGGCCTGCGGCTTATCTCTGAAATAAATCCACAGAAGGTAAAACTTGACAAATTCCTTGTTGAGAACATAGATAAATCATTTAAAAAACAGGCCATTGTAAAAATGCTGGTAGATATGTGCCACAGGATCTTGAATTCAAAAATGGTGGCTGAAGGCATAGAGACGTTTGATGAATTTACAACCATAAAAGCACTCGGGATTGATTGGGGGCAAGGATATCTTTTTGGCAAACCATCTTCAACACTGCAACCCGTTCCCGGCTACGTTAAAAACAAAATCATTCTACAGCAGCCCGCCCACGGCAAAGAAGTCTTTTCGGATGAAACGAGAATTGAAAGCATAACATCTATGAATGTCCCTGTCTTTCAGTGCAACACGCCAGTTGGGAAATTGGTAGAAACATTTAATCAAAACCCTGAAGTGCTTGGTATACCGATTGTGAATAATGGAATTCCCGTGGGGCTTGTCATGAAAACAAAGCTTTTCTCACATTTGAGTAAAAAGTTCGGTTATGACCTTTTTTATCATCGTCCCATTTCGCACTTAATGAGCGCAACCTTCTTAACCGTTGATGTAAACCAGGACGTTGATTCCGTTGCAAAACAGGCGCTCTCAAGAGATTTTTCCATGCTTTACGATATATTTATTATTACCGAAGGTGGTAAGTATTATGGCGTCTCCACAGTCCATGCCCTGCTTGAGAAGATGACCGCCTTAAAAGTAAAACATGCAAGCCAGGCCAACCCGTTGACGGGACTCCCTGGAAACATGTCTATAAGGGCCTTTGTTGAAAAGCAAATAAGAACCGGCCAGGATTTTGCCTGTGTGTATTTAGACCTGGATTTCTTTAAGGCGTATAACGACTATTATGGATTTTGCAAGGGTGACGAGGCAATAAAAAAAACGGCGTACCTGATTGTGGAGATATTTGCCATTTCAAGAATCGGCTATGTCGGGCACATCGGAGGAGACGATTTTATCGCTGTTATTCACGCGGAAGAAACACAGGAACTATGCGCCAGATTTATCCGTGAATTTGACGCCATGGTCCCCACAT
>CAYJPZ010000079.1:9357-16685 GCA_964372185.1 uncultured candidatus Brocadiaceae bacterium | reverse complement strand
CCCAGGTCTCCGAACAGGGTAAGGGAAAGGGTGCGGGGAATTGGGGTTGCCGTCATGATAAGCACGTCGGGAGACGTCCCCTTTTCCTTCAATTTCAAGCGCTGTACTACGCCGAAACGGTGCTGTTCATCTATAACCACAAGCCCTAATTTCTTAAACTGAACGGTACCTTCAATGAGGGCGTGCGTGCCAACCACCAGGTCGATCTGCCCGTCCATAATCTTCTGGAGGGCGTCCTTTTTATTCCTGGCATTTGTGCTGCCGGTTAGCAGGCATTTTCGCACCTGTGAGTGCTGGAGATACTTGTGGAGCGTCCTGAAATGCTGGTCTGCCAGTATCTCCGTAGGCGCCATAAAGGCCGTCTGATAACCGTTTGCAATGGCGGCAAGGATGGCGTAAATGGCCACAACGGTCTTGCCGGATCCAACGTCGCCCTGGAGCAGCCGGTTCATGGGCCGTTCGTTCCGCATGTCTTCCGCGATTTCCTGAATCACCCGCTCCTGCGCACGGGTGAGCGCGAACGGAATAAGTTTGCGGATGTGGCTATCGACGTTCTTTCCCACCTTAAATGAGACGCCGGATTCGTCCTTAATGCCGCGCTTCCTGAGCGCCAGGGCTATTTCAAGGATAAACAACTCATCGTAAACAAGCCGGTCTTTTGCGTTTTTCAGCAGATCGAACGTCTCTGGGAAATGGATATTCTTTATGGCGTCCTGGATGGGTATCAGGCAATTCTTTTTTAAAAGTTCGTTTGGCAGTATTTCTTCAGCGTGACCGGCAAAATGGGTCACCGCATCCCGCATGATTTTTCTTAAATACAACTGACTGATCTGTTCGGTAAGCGGATAAAGAGGCGCGATTCCACCCTCCTGCGCCACGGCGTTGCCGTTATGAATGATTTCATATTCAGGATTTAAAAGCTGCAGGTAGCGGTACTCGGTTACCTTGCCGTGTAAAAAAATGACGTCACCCACGTGAAACTTGTTGGCAAGAAAGGGCTGATTAAACCACGTTGCCGCAATCGTACCCGATTCATCGCTGATGAACACCTCAAGGATGTGCTTCCGGTTCCTCGACATTCGGGTTTCTCTGCCAAGTATCTTGCCCTGGATGGTAATGTCTGCGCCGATTTTAGCGTCGGATATCTTTTGCTTTCGGGTAAGGTCTTTGTAGTCACGCGGGAAGTAGCAGAGTACGTCCCGGATGGTGCGAATACCGATCCGCCCTAGTATTTCCGCACGCTTCGGCCCCACGCCCTGCAAGTACTGGACTGACTGGTTCAAGTTCGTATGCGACGCCGCATTTTCAGGTGATTTCGTGGCTATCATGTTTTCTATTCAAATCAAAGGTAGGGAGACACGGATCACCGTGTCCCTATGTGCAACGCAACAAAGAGTCGCCGAAGGCCTAATTTAAGAAAAGACGTGCAAACCTGCGCTTTCCTACCTTGAGGATTGAGCCGGGTGTTATCTTGATATTGAGTGTGGGGTCCTGAATAGGTTCATTGTTTAAACTCACCCCGCCTTGGGTAATCAATCGCCGCGCCTCGCTATTCGTGGCGGCAAAACCGCATAAAACGAGGAGCCTTGTAACCCATATCGCATTATCCGTAAGCTCGCTGTCCGGAACGCGAACGTCGGGAATAGCGTCGGGAAGGGCGTGTTCCTTAAAAACGCGGTCAAATTCAACGGCAGCAGCCTCAGCGGCCTCTTCATCGTGATACCGCCGAATAATGTTTTTTGCCAGAATGACCTTCGCCGTACGGGGATGCGTATGCCGCACGTCGAGTAACGGTTCAATCTCGGATGCGGGCAGGTCCGTTGCCAGTTCAAAATACTTGTGCATCAAATTGTCGGGAATGGACATTGCCTTGCCGAACATTTCATGGGGGGATTCCGTTACGCCGATGTAATTTCCCAGGCTCTTGCTCATCTTTTTGTTTCCATCGGTGCCCTCCAGAAGCGGCGTTGTTAAGGCGATTTGGGGTTCCATGCCACTGTCCTTTTGTAAATCCCTTCCTGCCAGCAGGCTGAAGAGCTGATCCGTGCCTCCCAACTCCACGTCGCTTTTTACCATCACCGAATCATAGCCCTGCATGAGTGGGTAGATGAATTCGTGGACGCTGATAGGAATGCCTGCGTGAAAGCGTTTGGTAAAATCGTCGCGCTCCATCATGCGGGCAACGGTCATTTTGGAGGTAAGGGAAATAACGTCGTGAAAGGTCATCTTTTCAAACCACTGGCTATTGTAAATAACCTCCGTCTTGTTTAAATCAAGTATCTTGCCTGCCTGCGAAAGGTACGTCCTGGCATTTTCCAGCACCTTGTCGTGGGTAATCATAGGACGGGTCTTGTTTACCCCCGAAGGGTCGCCGACGGTTGCGGTGTAGTCCCCGATGATCAGGACAGCCGTATGGCCAAGCGACTGAAAGGCGCGCAATTTGTGTATCGGAATGGCATTCCCGATGTGAATGTCCGGCGCGGTGGGGTCCAGCCCCAATTTTACCCGAAGCGGTTTCTTTTCTTTGACGGATCTGGTAAGTTTTTTCGTGAATTCTTCCCTGGTGACAATGTCTACGGTTCCCCGCAGCAGAATTTCCAATTGTTCGTTTACATCTTTAAGCATAAGGCCTCCGGAGTATTATTTTGAGTCAAGTACAATCCAGGCGTAGCGGTGAAGGAATAAACAGTGTACCCTGGTTGTAATATTTATAAAACCACAATACCACATAGTACGTATTTTGGCAAAGCAAAATGGGTTGCGCCTTCACGCAAGGTAGGGCATGGCTTTAGCCTTGCAACTGTTTGAACACGTACCAGCGATTGCAACCCTAAAGGGTCGCCCTACGACAGGCCCGAAGGGCTGAAAGGATATAGCCAGGGGTGAAGCCCCTGGTAAATGGGACACTATAACAAGCCCTGAAGGGGCGACAGAAAAGGCGGCTTAACATGACCAAAACACCTATCTTTTCTGGAATTTATAATTGTTTTGTTCCCGAAAACTAAATGAAGCAGGAGCTTCTGGTACAGGCTCATTCCCAAGCTGGAGCTTGGGAATGAGCGTGCGTCCTGTTGCCCCTTCGGGGCTTGAATTTTTTTATTATCTTTACAGGGGGCTTCCCCCCCCGCTATATCCTGTCGGCCTTTCAGGCCTAACCTTGAATTTCTAATACGTTAAATTACCCCGGCAGCGGTTTGTTTGTGTTCATACGTGGGGACACGGGCACCGTGTCCCTACACCACGCCCCAGCGGGGGACAACCCAATCCGCGTCTATTTGCGTAAATCCGCGGCTAGTTCATGCCAGCCGGTTCAATCTCCGGCAGCTTGTTTGTATATGATTGTAAATAATCGAAAACGTCATCTGCGCGTAATGGAACATAAATCATGAGACCATCAGAAAAATGCTGACATTTGATCTCTGTTTTATTCAGTTTGTCTTTACTCTTCCCTGCCATCGTTTTTTCCTATTCAATTGGGTAACATCAAGAAGCAAAATCAAAATCCCGGCACCTTCCCATCGAAAAAATATTTAAGGCACAGCAAAAAAATGAGGGTGAGCAAATTGTGCGTGACGTGCACAACGATGGATGCCGCCAGGGTCTTGGTTTTCTCGTACAAATGCCCCAGGAGCAAGCCCAGGATAAATATTTGCAAGAAGGCAAAAATATCGATATGCACTGCGGAAAAAAGCGCCGCGCTCATGATTACGGCATATCGCCCCCCAAATGATTTCTTCAATACCGACAGGAGAAATCCGCGAAAAAATATCTCCTCAATAATGGGCGCTATGATAATACCAAAAAACAGCAAACAGGCCAGTACGAGTGGAGATTTTTCGTCCAATACCCACTGAACCACGTCCTGCATCTCCGGGGTTATCCCATAATAGCTGAAAACGACGTTTACGATGTAACCGGCAAGTATTATGATGGGGAGCGTAAACAGGTATCGTATAACGCCTTGCCTTACGTTGTAAGACATATTCACCGGTGATAGTCCCAACGCGGTGATTGAGTGACGATATTTGATGCAAACAATGCAGTACACGATGCAACAAATCGCCAGGTTGATAAAAAGGGAGGCAAAGAGGGCGAGCATGCGCAGTTCAGCATTGCTTTGTGCATGAAAGCCGAAGAATATCTTGAGAAACCGCACGAATACCGGCATCCCGACAAACATCAGTACCAGGTATGCGAAAAAGACCTTTGTCGCGTCGTTTATGCTCCAACGGCACGTACTTGAATAATCGTTTTGTGTTTGAATGCTATTCACCCTTGATAATCTGTACAAAAACTTCCCTCTGCCGGGGTCCGTCAAACTCGCAGAAAAAAATCCCCTGCCACGTCCCCAGCGCCGGCTTTCCGCCTGATATCGGAATACAGAGGGAGGCGCCTACCAACGTTGACTTGATGTGGGCATCGGAGTTTCCCTCGCCGTGAGTATAATTCCCCTCGCGGGGAATTAGCGTTAGCAGTTCGTTTATAATATCCCTTCGCACGGATGGATCGGCATTTTCATTGATCGTAACAGCCGCCGTCGTATGCGGCACGTAAACACAACACAGCCCCTCGCGAACGCCCTTCTTTTGCAGTATGGCACAAACCTCCCGTGAGATGTCGATGAATTCTTGTTTGGAACGCGTTTTTATGGGTATGGTATCCATTTTTATCATATTACAAAAAGCTTTTTTAATCCCGAAGGGATGTTATTAATATAGCATATCGGGTGGCATGGACAATCTCTGTTTGTCCGTGCCTATTCGTGACCATTCGGGTAATTCGTGTCTAAATTCAAAAAAGCCGCCGAAGGCCTAATTCAGCGAAAGGGTTTTTTGCAGATACTCTTCCAATGCCTCTTGCCAGGGTCTTATTTTATGCCCGGTGGCAAGCAGGTACTTCGCGCAGTTGAGCGCAGAATTTTGCGGAACGATTGCGGCACGTTTATAATCGGCGGTCTTTACGGGAAGCACGGAGACCTGCTCGCCCGTCAATTCAAAAATCTTCTTTGCCCAATCGTAGCGTGAGCATCTCCCCGTGTTGGTAAAATGGTAGAGACCGCGAACGTCCTTCGAAATGACGTGCCACACCGCCTGAGACAGATCTGCGGTGTAGGTGGGGCTTCCATGCTGGTCCGTGACCACCGACACCTCCCGGTTTTTCTTCCCCCGTTCGAGGATCGCCGTCACAAAGTTTCTCCTGTAGGGGCCAAAAACCCAGGCCGTTCTCAGGATGGCATAATTATCTGCTATTTCTTGTATGGCAAGCTCGCCTTCCAGCTTTGATTTACCATAGACGGAGAGGGGATTCGGCTTATCCGTTTCACGGTAGGAGTCCATTTTGGAACCATCAAACACATAATCCGTGCTGATGTGGACTATCTTTGCCCCAACCTCTTTCCCCGCCATAGCAACGCTCTTTGCGCCAGTGGCATTCACCGCAAACGCGTCGGAAACCTGCGTTTCGCAGGCGTCAACATTGGTAAATGCCGCACAATTGACTATCACATCGGGCTTGCAGTCGCTTATAAACCGGGAAGTGTTTTGACGGTGAGTAATATCCAGTTGCCCGTGATCCGTAGCCGTAATCTCTAATCCTAAATTTCCCGCATCCGGAAGATTGGACAACATGCCGACGAGATATCTGCCAAGCATACCGCGTGCGCCGGTAACCAGTATCTTCACAAGGAGCCTTTATCGGAAAACTTCAGCATGTAAATTAAAGTGCTGCACAAAACAAAGCCAGGCAGTATCTCGGAGCAATTTAAAAATGTTGGATTGACTGGTTTTAGATTTGCACCAGTTCGGCCAGCGTAATAACAGTGCATATCTTGTTGAGTAATATGTAGTTATAATACTAAATATTATGACTGAAATCAAGCCCCATTTTTCATGCCGGGACGGAAAAACCTTGACAACTGATGAGCGAATATCGTATCTTCTCACAAATGAGGAAGGCAAGATGTCGGTTGGGAGGTTGAATCCCTGCTTTTCCTTGAATACTGGCTGAATTATTACAAGAAAAGAAGATTTTCTTGGTATGTTCAGGTGTTATTATTATAATTACTTAATAGAAGGCATGTTCCATTTCGGTACTTGGCCTTCACGCCGTTGGTATGAAGATTGGAATCCTTGCGGATACGCACGATAATATAGACACTATTCAAAGGGCTATCCGCTTTTTTAATAGCCAGGAAGTGCAGTACGTTATCCATGCGGGTGATTACGTTGCACCCTTTTCCTTAAAGGAACTCACGAAGCTAAAGGCCAAGTTTATTGGAATATTTGGAAATAACGACGGTGAGCGATCGGGATTGCTTTCTATATGTAAAAACATCCATGTTCCCCCTTATGACATCCTTTTGAACGGCAAGCACCTGGTAGTAACCCACATGATTGAGTGCCTTTCGAAAAGATCGAAGGAAAACACGGATATCGTTATCAGCGCCCACACCCACATCCCTGAAATAAAACAAGGGCACCCCATGTACCTTAATCCGGGGGAATGTTGTGGATGGGTCAGCGGCAGGAGTACGGTTGCAATATTAAATCTCGAAACACTTCACGCAGAGATCATATATCTCTCGTAATAGTTCAGCCGGTATGCAAAAAAGGTCAGGAATACAATCCCCTAGTCCCATTTCTAAAGGGGATTTTGCGGTACCCCTTGTAAATTAGGATGCACCGGGGAGGTGCATTCCTGGCTTCATTTGAATACCGAATGGACTGCCGCTAAACATCTTTTGACAGCAGGTGACTGTGCTTAAACAAAAATTTGGGTTTATCATTATCTTCCTTCTCGGCTTCACGGTCTTTTCAGGCTGTGTTTTACGAACACTTACCATCAATTCGGATCCGTCCGGCGCTACCGTTTATGTGGACAATACCCCCGTTGGAGAGACCCCGGTAACAATACCTTTTACCTACTACGGAACGAGAAAGATTACCTTAGAAAAAACCGATGCCGATGGGAAACTCATCTACGAAAGAAAGATTGTCTATGAAAAGCTAAGCGCCCCCGTCTATCAAATCTTTCCGCTGGATTTTTTCTCAGAAATTGTCTTACCGGTAGATATTAAGGATGAACATTTTTTTACTTACCGGTTAGACCCTTTAAACCTGCCGCCAACCGCGGAGATTCAGAAAAACGTCATGAAAAATGCTGAGGAGCTACGGGGGAAGCTTGAAGCGGAGTTGGCCTATTGAATCAGGCCTCCGGCGATTTTTAACAGCGTAGTGGCCCGGGGCGCCGTGGCCCAACACGGGCAGTTGGTTTTTTTTTTTAGTTTATTTTATAAATTTTTGTTGAGGCGGCGAAGGTGGGGGATGGCC
>CAYJPZ010000079.1:7810-9347 GCA_964372185.1 uncultured candidatus Brocadiaceae bacterium | reverse complement strand
CTACACGTGCATTTGAATTTTTTTATACGTAAATTTTAGACATTTGGTATCAGCCGGATAAGGTGGGCAATGCCCACCCTACATAGCAACATTATGACGTCCTGCGTCCCGTCACAACCTTATCTAATCTATTGTCAAACCGAATGGGCATCATTCAAATAATTTCCGGCACTTGAATAAACCAAATTCCTCATCTCCCGCAAAACCCTTAAATAAACGTTACCATCTCCTCCAGGGGTTTGCGGTACGTCGGTTCCGGCGTTTCCTGGGGATATCCGACCGGCGTCATAGCTACCGGCTCTATGCCTGGCGGCAAGTTAAGGATGGATTTTACGAATGGCGGTTTAAAAGCGGCAACCCAACAGGTGGCCAACCCTTCAGCCACAGCAGCCATGATAAGATGCTCCATGGCGATCGCCGCGTCAATATCCGCGTAATTTTTCCCATCACTCCGCTTCCATGCCTTGTCCGGAATATAACAGGCACAGACAATGAGAGGCGCGGTATAAAACCACTTTTCGTCGTAAGCCTTTTTTAATTGCAGCTTTGTTTTTTCATCCTTGACCACCACAAAACACACAGGCTGTCTATTGGCGGCGCTGGGGACTAATCGCGCAGCTTCCAATATTCTATGGATTTTTTCCTCCTCAACGAGACCAGGTTTATAAGAACGCACGCTCCGTCTATTCTTGATAACTTCATACATATCCATGTCTTTTCCCTCTCTAAAATTCCACGGTCCTCCATTGATTCCGCGCTGCATAAAAACGAAGCAAGCGGGTTGCATTCACGGCTACCGGACTTCCCACCATTCGCATAAATTTCACGTCTAAATATTGATTTGCATAAGCGCTGGAGGCAGGCAGGTCAAGATCGTACTCTGCCGCAATGCGTTCCACGACCTTTACCTTTCCACCGCTGTAAGCGTGTATACCATCGACTTCACCGGTAATTGAGCCATCCTTGCCAATACTGAGTTTGGTGCCAATGCCTATATCGGCATTGCAGTATTTTCTGAAGCACTCGACCAGCGGGCTCAACGTCCCCGATAATAATATTATCATGTAACCGGCCTTTTTAAGGCGGTTCATCTCCTCTAAAGCAATGGGTGAAATATGAGGGGAAATCCGATCCCGAAAACATTCGCCTACGTAAGAAACAATTTCCCGATAGTCCTTGTCTTTTAAGTAATATTTGTTTTTTCTGAGGTATATCCCTTTTAGCAAGAACAGATTATTAACAAATGCCGTGGTAAATTGCAATACGTCCTTTGCCGTAATAATCTTCTTATTGAGGAGATACCGGAAAAACACCCGCTCTGAGGACATATCCTTGAGTATCGTCCCATCAATATCAAAAATAGCCGCTTTTTTCATGGTATGGATTCTACAAGCCAAATAAGCCTCTTGCAATAAAAAAGTTACCGGCGCTTTACGCACGGCCTGTTGCAACGCCGGATTGTTGTTACAGGGACACGGCACCGTGTCCCTGCATGTGAACAAAAAAAATTGTTTTCTGTCGCCCCTTCAGGGCTTGT
>CAYJPZ010000079.1:0-7800 GCA_964372185.1 uncultured candidatus Brocadiaceae bacterium | reverse complement strand
AGTATCCCATTTACCAGGGGCTTTACCCCCCGGCTATATCCTTTCTACTCTTCGGACCTGTTGTAGAGCGAAGAGGTTCTTCGCTCTACATGAAAAGAAACGGAATAATCACTAATCGAGGTGTAACCTCTCGTAAGACGTAGGGCAAGGCTTTAGCCTTGCCAGCGGAGCGGGACGAATTCCTCGGTGACCGGTATGTTCAAAGCCAAGTAGGGCAGGCACCGCCTGCCAATAAACAACCTTCCGGCAAGGGAAAGCCTCATACATGCCACACATACCCTCTCAATGCCGCAAGGGTTGAACGGAAGGTGGACAATGCCCACCCTACTTTTTGGTGATGGAGATGGGTTCATAGATGTAAGGATGTTCGAAGGATATTTGGCATGCGGGGGGGGCATCTGCCGTTGGGCGTGTTGTAGCTCAACGGCGTCCGGAGTTAGTGTTTTGCTTTTGGCGCTGAGATTGTTTCTCTTGTCCGGGGACGGAAATAGAATTTGAGGGGTACCTCGGAATAGGGGAGTCTTTTGCGAATCTGATTGGTAAGGTAACGTTCGTAATCGCTGTCAAAGAGTTTTGGTTCATTCACAAACAGGACGAAGGTGGGCGGAACAACGCCTACCTGGGTTGCATAGTAAATTTTGGGAGATTTGGATTTCTTGCGCGTGGGGCGGTGGAGCGACAGCGCTTCTTCCAACGCACGGTTCAGCTCGGAGGTTGAAACGCGGGTGTTTGCCTGCTCGTACAGTTCTAAGGCCAGGTCTATCAATTCATCCACGTGCTCATTTTTTTTGGCGCTGATGAAGGAAAGAGGGGCAAAAGAGAGTCCCGGCAAGCATTTTTGAATGTATTTGTTAAACGTATCCGTTTCCACGCCTTCCGATAAATCCCATTTGTTGAGGACGATGATGCATGGCTTTTTCTCCGTGTCGATATAGTCACCCAGCTTTTTATCAACGTCGGACACCTTAAGGGTGGTGTCGATAAGGAATAAGACCACGTCTGCCCTGCGAATAGAGCGTTCGGCGCGGGCCATGCTGTAAAATTCGATGGAGTCATTGACTTGCCCCTTCTTCCGCACACCTGCGGTATCAATGGCCAGAAAGGTTTTGCCGTCGAGGGTAAACCGCACGTCCACGGAGTCGCGCGTGGTGCCGGCAACCTCGCTGACGATTACCCGCTGCTCCTTTGCCAGGGTATTGATCAGGGTAGATTTTCCCGCGTTTCGCTTTCCGACGATGGCGAGCTTCATGATGGGTTCCGATGGCACGTCATCCGGATTTGCCTGCGGCAACATCTCAACAATCCTGTCGAGCAGGTCGGTGCGTCCATATCCCTCCATGGCGGAAATCGGCTGCGGCGCTCCGAATCCAAGCCTGTTAAACTCCGCTATTTGATATCCCAGTTGTGGCGTGTCAACCTTATTTGCAATGAGGATTGTCTTTTTCCCGAGGTGTCTCAGTTTTTCAGCAACGGTCACGTCAAGGGGCGTTATGCCGTCTCTTGCGTCTACCACGAAGAGGAGGATATCGGCCCCGGCGAGTGCTATTTCTATCTGATATTCGATGTCTTCGGTAAGTCCGTCGACGTCTTCTACACCCATTCCTCCGGTATCTATTAACTCAAACGTGTATTGTTGGTACTTGATTTCTGTAGATAGACGGTCTCTGGTTACACCACAGGTGGGTTCTACGATGGAAATTCTGCGTTTTGCGAGGCAATTGAACAAACAGGACTTGCCTACGTTTGGTCTGCCTACTATAGCGATACTCGAAATTGTCATAAATGTGGTATACCCACCGTCTCTCCTGCCTTCCTTTGCAGTGAGGGAAAGGGAGCGGCTGTAGCGGTTAAGTTTTTGAAAAAATAAATTCGTTTCGCCAGCATTCCAGAGAAGAGCATCTAGGGGTTTCCCGATTCGATCTTCTTTTCCGGCGCGGTTATCGCTGACGGCTCCCGTTGTACTTCTTCCAGGTGTACATCGGCAACAACGGTGTTGTCGATATCCTTTCTCAGCAGGAAGTAGATAATGATTTTTGAGGAAAACACGTAGGTGGTTAAAAACGTCCATACGGCAAGCTTGATGAGCACGATATAGATCATCAACATGCCCGCGAGAAATTTTAACGACCAGGAATCAAGCAAAACCGGCGCGGTTTGCGCTTCGGGGGAATATCTTGTGCAAAACCCAAGGCAGGCAATGCTGCACTTTTGCAGTATATAGCCTTGAACCATGTTAAACTTTTCACCCATGCCGATGCCCACCGTAAGAAATGCTATATGTATCATCAGCCACGCGACAAATGAAACAAACGCCAGGCATAAGAAACCATAGGCGGCATTTACCGCGTAGTACCAGAGAAACTGCTTCGGACGCGAGATGACGTAGGTATAGGCGCGGCTCATCGCATCAAATGCGTCTGACCCTTCCACGCTGATAGTGGGAAACATAAAGCACGTTCCCAGGGTGCCTATTACACCAATAAACACCATCAAAAATCCGGAAACGATGGCAAACGGAAAGCCTAACGCTATGAACAATTCGCCCAGGACGGGTATCCTCCCGAATAATCCCCCTATTACGTTGCAGAGGGCAAAGAAGAAGACGCCAATGAGCGGCACCAAGGGAGACCAGAAATAGGAGAACAACTTTTTCCGCGCAAATCTCAAAGCGTCTACCAGGCGGATGCTTTCGTCCCGCGCAAAGTCCAGTGCGGCAATTCTCGTAATAGCCCCTCCCACCATCGCCCAGATGACCAATAGCCCAACAACAAGCACAACCAGGACGAAGAATTCACCGAAATCCATCGGTGAAAGGGTAGACATCACGTTTCTAGCCAGGAACGGTACCCCTTCTTTTACGGAGTAGCAAACAAGGCTTATAACGAAGGAGGGCGAGGCGCTTATCATTTTTACTGATGAAAAAAATGACATCACCACGAGACACCAGACTATGCTTGCAAGCAGGCCGGCGTACCCGAGTAGCACCTTCTTGGGATCGAACGCCATTTTAAAGGCACGGAGAATGTCACGCCAATCGTGAGTTATCGTGTTTGTTTCATTCATCAGTTACTCCTTTTTTTTCAAGCCGACGCAATGCTTCCTCGCTCATCGGTTCTTCAATACGATATTTTTCGTCAAGCCACGCCCCAAGGTCGACAAGCTTGCAGCGTTCACTGCAAAAAGGGAAATAGGGCAAATCCTTCGTGGTCTGATACGTTAGTTCCTTGTTACAGTTTGAGCAGTTAATTTTTGACATATAGTGTATAGTTTGTATAAATGGCTAAAATTAAGAGCATACAAACATAAATGCCGTAGACATGATATATTTAAAATCAATTTTTCTACCACTATTTCGTTCCTACGGAACTAATGCTGTTTCTCTGTTTTTCTTCTACTACTACCAATATTTTGTTCCTAACGGAACTAGCGCTGTATTGCAATAAACAATATAGCCAAACAAAACAGGTTTTCGATGACGAAAGCGATAAATATGAGAAATCCACCCTTAATTTTTCGTAAAACAGAGGCTTTTGGCTATAATCATTTCTTAACTTAACACCTATCCCTTCCCCCCCCCCGCGGTAGACAGTGGCCTGCCACATCTCCTGTAACTTTCGTACTATTGTTGATCACGAAGTACGGACAAACAGCGTTTGTCCATGCCACCCGAAAAGCTATGCAGAGAAATTTGGTGTAGAAGATCGGCGCCTAGCACGGTTTCTTTTTACTCGTCTGCGAATTGCCTTGCTAGGTCTTTCCGGCGATTTTGGTTTCGGGCTTTGATTCCTTCTTTGCTTCCGGCTTTGCGCCTTCTGATTCTTTTTTTGCCTTTGTTTTGTACTCTTCGCTACGGTAGTCCGTCTGGTAAAAACCGGAACCTTTGAAGATGATTGCGCTTCCTGTGCCTATCATCCGTTGAGCCTTCAGCTTACCGCAGGAAGGGCATTTTTTTATAGGTTTTTCCGTGATATGCTGATACAGTTCAAACGAATGATTGCACGCATTGCAGGTATAATCGTACGTCGGCATGTTTCCTCCGTCTATTGAATTCCCTTTTCTTCTCGTGGCCTTTAAAAAATATTCTTCATTTTATCAAAAAATTTCTTCTGTCGCGGAGAAACATTTTTTTTCTCAATTTCTGCAAATTCTCTCAACAACTCCTCCTGCCTGGAGGTCATCTTTGTCGGCACCTCAACAACCACCTGTATCAGGAGGCTGCCTTTGCCATGATCATGCAGGCTGGCGAAGCCTTCCCCTCGGAGCGGGACTATCTCGCTGTTTTGCGTCCCCTTGGGTATCTTTACCTGGACGACGTTGCCGGTAAGCGTTGGCACATCCACCGTACAGCCAAGCGCTGCCTGCGCCAGGGTAATAGGCACCTCGCAAAGGACGTCGTCTCCCTGTCTCTTAAATATCGGGTGCGGTTTAATGTGAACGTCGCAGTACAGGTCGCCCGGCGGCGACCCGCTTTCCCCCGATTCGCCTTGTCCGGTTAATCTCAGCCGCATTCCGTCTTCCACGCCTGCCGGTATCTGGACGGAGATGGTGGATCTTTTCGGATAACGGCCGCTCCCCCCGCATTTTGCGCACGGCGATTCGATGACCTTGCCGTTACCGTGGCATTTCGGGCAGGTGGTTCGTAAGGAGAAGAACCCTTGCGACTGCTGCACTTGTCCCTTGCCCCGGCAGTAGGGACAGGTCGTCGGAGAAGTGCCTTCCCGCGCCCCAGTACCACGGCACACCTCGCACGTCTCTCTCTTTGTCAGTTCAATCTTCTTTTCTACGCCCGTAGCAACTTCCTTGAAGTCCAGTTCGATATCGCACTTTAAACTTGCTCCCCGTCTGGCTGCCTTTCCCCGGCCTCCGCCCCCAAAGAAGTCTTCAAAGATACTGCCGCCGCCAAAGATATCGCCAAAGGCGTCAAAAATATCTTCAAATGAACCATAGCCACGGGCATCCGTTCCCTTCAGTCCCTCTAATCCATACTGATCATATCGCTTTTTTTTGTCGGCGTCGCTCAGCACGCTGTATGCCTCAGCAGCCCTCTTAAACGTCTGCTCGGCCTCTTTGTTTCCGGGGTTCCGGTCCGGATGATACTGCATGGCCATCTTACGATATGCCTTTTTTACTTCTTCACTGCTCGCGTTTTTATTAACGCCCAGCACCTGGTAATAATCTTGTTCCATGGAGTATGTAGTCTATAAATAGAGTTGGTTGGTTTAAAAGCAAAACACCATGATGGTTTTTTACAAACGAGTGAATACCCGCCCCTTTCATTTCCTCACGGAAGTGAGCTTTAGTTCCTCTCCGGCAAGGAGGGGATTCAAAAGGATTGTTCCTCTCCTTTCAAGAGGAATTTGAGGAAGGGTAGCAATAGCACAACCTAAAAATTTCAAACAATAATAAATTATAGTATACGAAACCGCACTAAATCAAGGGCGTTTTACGACGCACTCGAAACTTGACGACAAACCGCGCATTATCTGCGGCATTTTTCCCGCCGGGTACATAAAAATAAAAAGGCCACTCATCGCAGCCTTTTTATTTTTTGTAACCCTTGAATTGTAACGCAGATACTATTCTTAGTGGATACTGCCTGCTATTTCCCGCTCTTCTTCATCTTTCTTGAACTCGGTGATCATCGTTTCCGTGGTTAACAGGAGACCTGCAACGCTTGCCGCGTTCTGCAAGGCAACCCGTGATACCTTTGCCGGATCTACAATCCCGGCAGCCAGCATGTCCACAAAGTTCCCCGAATTAGCGTCGTAACCCATATTGGTTGCCAGCTCTTTCACTTCTTCAACGATGACGGAACCGTCAACGCCCGTATTCGAGGCAATTTGACGTAAAGGCGCCTCAAGTATTTTGGCAATGATGTCAACACCAACCTTTTCATCGCCTTTTGACTTTTTGCGCGGCTCTTCAAGCGCCTTTATCGTTCTAATAAAGACAACACCACCGCCCGGAACGATGCCTTCTTCGACGGCTGCGCGGGTTGCGTGCAGTGCGTCTTCAACGCGCGCCTTCTTTTCGTTCATCTCCGCCTCAGTCGCCGCGCCCACACGGATAACGGCTACGCCGCCCGCCAATTTTGCAAGCCGCTCGCTGAGCTTTTCCTTGTCGTAATTGGAGGTTGTCTGCTCGATTTGATTCTTGATTTGGGCAATCCTTGCCTGGATATCAACCTTCTTTCCGGCGCCCTGGATGATCGTTGTGTTATCCTTATCGATGAGGATTTGCTTTGCGCGCCCGAGATCCTCGATGCCAATGTTTTCCAGCTTTAATCCCAGGTCTTCGGTAACGGCACGCCCCCTTGTTAATATGGCAATATCTTCCAGCATCGCCTTTCTGCGGTCTCCGAAGCCGGGGGCTTTTACCGCCACACAACTCAGCACACCGCGGAGTTTATTAACAACCAGCGTTGCCAACGCCTCCCCATCCACGTCTTCCGAAATAATCAGGAAAGGCTTCCCGCTGCCTGCAATTTTTTCCAGGAGAGGAAGGAGTTCCTTCATGCTCGATATCTTCTTTTCGTGGATCAGGATATACGCGTCTTCCATGTTCACCTGCATATTCTGCGCGTCGGTGATGAAATACGGGGAGAGGTACCCTTTGTCAAACTGCATACCTTCCACAACCGTCAGAGTTGTATCGATGCCCTTTGCCTCTTCTACCGTAATTACCCCGTCCTTCCCAACTTTCTCCATAGCATCGGCCAACAAATTACCGACAGAGGAGTCGTTATTGGCTGAGATAGTGCCTACCTGGGCAATCTCCGCCCGGCCCTTCACGGGTTTGCTTAATTTTTTAATCTCCGCAACGACGATGTCCACGGCCTTGTCAATCCCTCTTTTAATCGCCATCGGATTTGCGCCAGCCGCTACGTTTTTCAAACCTTCATTAAAGATTGCCTCTGCAAAAATCGTGGCTGTGGTAGTGCCGTCACCGGCGACGTCGCTGGTCTTTGACGCTACCTCACAAACCATCTTTGCCCCCATGTTTTCAAAGGGATTTTTCAGTTCGATTTCTTTCGCCACGGTGACGCCGTCCTTGGTGACCGAAGGAGAGCCGAAGCCCTTTTCAAGGATCACGTTTCTTCCCGTGGGGCCCATCGTCACACGGACAGTATCAGCGAGCTGCTTAATCCCTTTTTGGAGCAACTTTCTGGCATCTTCATCATAAACTAGTTGCTTTGCCGCCATTGTACAACCTCCAAAATAATGTTAATCAAAACCTCATGTCTGATTTTTTTACTCAATCTTGGCCAAAATGTCGCTCTCTTTCATCACCAGAAGCTCTTTTCCATCGACAGTAACCTCGGTTCCCGCGTACTTTCCGTAAAGGACCTTATCGCCCTTCTTCACCAACATCTCAGCCCTCTTCCCGCTGTCCAGCAGCTTCCCTTCACCAACGGCGATAATCTTTCCCTTCATGGGCTTTTCCTTTGCGGTGTCAGGGAGGAGTATACCGCCCTGTGTCTTTTCTTCAGCCACCATAGGTTCAATGACTACCCTATCATCTAATGGTCTCAAGTTTGCCATATAGCTTTATTTACCTCCATATAAACAAATAATACAAAATGTCAATTAATGAAATACGTTTGGAATTTTAATCAAATGCAATCATCCTTCCCGGAAGAAGGTTTTATCACTAAAGGACGACAACCATCTGGTGTAATAAGCGTTTGAACGCCCATTCCACAAGGCGTCGAACCTCAAGGGACTACATGCCCATGCCGCCCATACCACCCATACCACCCATACCACCCATGCCACCCATGCCACCCATACCGCCCATACC
>CAYJPZ010000078.1:0-16823 GCA_964372185.1 uncultured candidatus Brocadiaceae bacterium | reverse complement strand
CCCGCAAACCCACGAGATATCCGAACAGATAGGCGGGATTGCGGCCTTGATGTGTTACAAGTATTACTCTGTAAAAACTTCTTTTCTGCAAACTTTTCTTTATGACCTTCGTGGTTAAACTCTTTTTGATTGTATCTTCACTGCATTACGCCTTTGCAAGACTGAATTTATAGTAAAATGGAAACGCTCGCTTGTTAAAACTGGTATTTTCCCTGTAGTTCTTTACGTCAATGGTTTCCCTTGCAAAGGTGCTGTGGCAACTTTTACAATTCCATAATTCTCGGTTTTTGAATAACCCCTTTTGTTCTTGTACACCAATAAATATGAAGTTGTTCCCATTGCAATGAGGACACTCGAAATCATCGTGAGGTGCAATTTTTTTAAGCATCATGGTTATCACCTTTAATGGTTAAGGGTTTTTAAAAGCTTTCTTCATTTAGTTTCGTAATTTTATTATCGGAGTTTTTAAAAATAATTTTAGTAGCGTTCGCTGGCATATTTACAATTTATTTCTTGGTATCGTTCCTTTAAAAGAATGGGGAATTACAGTATAATTTATCGAAGAAATATTTGTTCCGGTAAGGGTGGCTCGAAACGTCAAGGTAGTCAGCCGTCCCTACGGGACAAACACAAATTTATAAAATTCGGGAATGCACCTACCTGTCTGCCAGGATAGCTACGTTTCATACGTTAACGAGGTAAAACCATCACCATGAAAAAAGATAGTGAAACCCTTTCTGTAGCAATTTCACTTGATGTCGATCCCGATGCCAATTGTGCAGTGAAAGGACGTTACGATGCCCTTTCGCCTCCGGTAGAACAGGGAGAGGTGCGTGTAGACGCTTGTAAAAAAGGATTACAGAATATATTTGAATTGCTGGACGCATATTCCCTGGATGCCAGCCTTTTTTATGAGGCCAGAACTGCCCATGAATTGGTTAATAACGGCGTTCGCCTGCAAGAGTTGTCTGCCAGGCACGAGGTAGCTTGCCATTCTTTAAAACATGAGGATTTTTTAGGAGTGGTATCAGGCGTGCCGATGAGTGAGGGTGTTATTGAGGAAACGGTGGAAAAGGCAAAAGCGATCTTAGAGAAGATTTTTGAGAGGGATATCAAAGGATTCAGGGCGCCGTATACGAGGATCAACCGATCGGTAATAAAGGTACTGGAACGACTGGGGTTTCAGTACGATTCTTCAGAAACGGTGCCTCTGGGCGCTGAATGGCAAGGAAAGCCGTTTCCAATAACGGCATTTGATTCAAATCTGCTGGAATTGGCTTTGCCTTCGTTTAAAGATTCAAACGGTAAGAGGATGACGTCGTATTTGTGGGCTATTTTTGAAGGGAGAAGGGTTTCCCGTGAATATATAGACGCGGTTTTGTGGGCGAGGGAAGTGGCGAAAGGGGGGCTCTTTATCTTTTCTACGCATCCGTGGCATCTTTATACCGATTACCGTGGGAATCTTTTTAGTCGTGAACAAGTAAAGGAAAACATAAAGAATTTGGAAGCTGTTTTTTCACAGTTAAAGCAAATACAGGGGATTAATGTCATAAGGCAGGATAGATACCTGGAAGATTGGTTAATGCGATAATCAATAATCTCTTACAAATAATATTTTGACATTTTCAGCAAAAATATTTTTAGTGAATAAGAAAACTTCATAATTCGAAATTCCTTATACGAGAGATTTTTCTTGCTTTACACGTCCGACTCGTTTGGGTTATGATATTTTACGATTGGCGGCTATCCAGTTATGTAAGGCAGGGCATTGCCTGCCGTCATAAAACACAGGCTAATGGGACGTACCTCGCACTCAACATTTCAGCGCTATCAAATCCATCAAGGCACTGGATATCCCCTGTTTGGTTTCGCAGCGTGATTCAACTTCTTTCTTCGTATTAATCAGGTAGGCATAGTGTTTGCCCCCGGCAATTTCATTCTGATTGTTGGCTACAACCAAATCCGCCCTGTTTTCCTGCAAAGAGGTGTATGCCTTTGCTATAAGTTCGTCGTTTGATAGGCCTACTTCCAGTTTAAAACCGACCAGATACGTTTGAGGCCATAAGGTTCTTATCAATTTTATTACCTTGGGTGCCCTTACGAAGGTGACGGTAAGCTTGTCCTGGTTTGAGGATATCTTTCCGTTGCTCTGTTTTTCAGGGATATAATCCAGGACGGCCATGGCGTGGATAATTGCATTGAATGGTTTGCCTTTAACGGTTTGCTGAACCGCCGTCAGTAGATCATCAATCGTTTCTATCTCAATTGGGGTAAACCGGCTGGCGTGATTTTTACTCAATACATCAGTATTGGGAATTGCGCTACCGGTACCGTAGACAAAGGTGACTGATGCATCCCGTTTTAAGGATTCCATTGCAATAGCAGCGCCGAGGGCGCCGGTTGATTTATTACTGATGTACCTTACTGCGTCTATATAACCTCTGGTTGGCCCCGAGGTTATCAGGATGTTTTTCCCATCCAAACTTCTCAAGTCAAGCAGCCTTTCTTGCACTAATACATGCAGGGGGGTATTCCCAAATTTTTGTAAATTTGCATTTTGTCACCCAGGGACAGATGGAAATAGCCCACCGATTTATCGGTGGAGTCGGAGACCAGGATTTTTAGTCCCGTAGGGACAAAATATCGGTAGAAAAGAATGGCATACACACATAAATGCCGTAGGCATGACATATTTAAAATCTTACTATTCTACCAAATATATCATCCCTACGGGACTAGTGCGGCTTTTCTGTTTATTTTCTACCAATATTTCGTTCCTGACGGAACTTTACAGACAGGTCAGCCGTCCCTACGGGACTTTATGATTTGTTTGCTTGGAAAACAGGCAATGAATTGCCTGCCTATTACCGTGCGTCCCTATCGGAACTGGAAAAGCACAACCATTTTTCAAAAAACTAAATTAATACGAAAATTTAAAGCGCTGGGAATACAACCCCCTACCCCCATTTTTTAAGGGGGATTGGTAAAGTCCTCCTTACTTTTTCTCCTTAAAGTCTTCAAGTAATTCCTGCGCAAGTTCTCTAACATCATTGTCCTCATCATTAAGCGCGTCTTTAATAAGTTCCTGTGAATTTTCTCCACCGACCTCGGCTAATGCCTCTAACGCGCTTTGACGCACCTCTGAACTCAAGTCTTTAAGTGCAAAGGAAAGTGGTTCAATAATGTTTTTTTCGCCCGTCGTTATGAGGGCGTCAATGGAACTGAGCCGGACGTCTTCGCTGGGGTCGCTGGCAAGCACCCTTGAAAGGATTTCCACCGTTCTTTTGTCTTTACTTTCTCCCAAAGCGATAACGGCATCCTCTCGCTTGCTTGCGTCACAGCTTTCCAGTGCATCCTTTGCAAGTATTTCAAAGGACATATTATCACCCTTTCCTCTTCCTTTTTTGGGAGGAGGTGGTGGCTTTAGACGCGACTTTTGAAGTAAATCATCATTTACCCTGTTGGCAGCATCATCCGTTTTATTCTGTTTAATAAAAGCCAGACTGCCTTCTTTCTTCTCGTTTGGAGTATAGACAAAGGCGTAGTTTTTGTCTTTCAGTATTTTATGAACGCCATCCCGTATGGGTATGTCTTGAAATTCAATGGTAACCGCGGTATCAATGGAATCGCTAAGCCATATCCTTGCGCCGCTCTGTGCCATAATCTCCTTTAAAACCTTGTCCAACGGGGCATTTTTTAATTTTACCGATAGTCGTCCATTGTCAAATTTGATGTCCGTATTTGCTTCACCGTGTTTTGTGGTTGCGCAATGTGTTTGGCAATGGTTGCCCGGAGAAAAAGTGAAGCATGTCGTAATCAGGGTAAAAATCAATATACGTGGGTATTGTTTCATAGTGTGGAGAAAAGTAATGCTTGTGAGTGGTATCGATGTGCCTTTTAAAATAATGTTGTTATTTTAGCAAAAATTCACCGCGGAGTACGCAGAGAAATAATGAGCATGAGGAAACTCCGCATAATGGAGAGTTAGAGCAGCTTTCCCTGGATAATATTTACGAGCATCTTTTTCCCTTTTTCCATAAGTTCGTGAGTTTTACCCTCCAGGTTTAAACGAAGCAAGGGTTCTGTATTAGACTTTCTTACGTTGAACCACCAGTCATTGTATTCTACAGTCACTCCATCAAGACGGTCTACTTTTCCGGTAGAAAATTTTCTGACGATTTCATCAATCTTAGCGTCTTTATCGTCAACCTCGAAATTCAGTTCTCCGGTTGCATGATAACGCTTAAGTGGCATGACAATGTTCGATAAGGATGTGCGTTTGGCACTTAGCAGTCCCAAAACGGTAAGAAACGCGATCATTCCTGAATCAGAGCAGTAATTATCCCGGAAATAATAGTGTCCGGATAATTCCCCTCCAAAAACTGCCTTTTGTTCCCGAAGCGTAGCCTTCATATAGGCATGTCCAACACGTTCCCGATACGGTACGCCACCCGCTGCTTTTATTTCTTCTGGTACTACCCAACTGGACCGAAGGTCATATAAGATGGTTGCCCCTTTTTCTCTTTCCAGGAACTGTCGTGCGATGACGGCGGTCATAATATCGCATCCGATAATCCGTCCCATTTCATCAACAAAGACGCAGCGGTCTGCATCACCATCAAACGCTACTCCCAGATGCGCCCTCGTTTCACGCACCTTATTTTGTAAATCGCGCAGATTTTCGTTTATTAATGGATTGGGGTCATGATTGGGAAAGGCGCCATCCAACTCGAAATAAAGAGGAATTATTTCAATGGGAAGCCCTTCGCATATAATGGGAACAGTTCTGCCTGCCATGCCATTTCCGGCGTCAACGACTATGCGGATGTTTCTGAGGCTGTCAACAAACCTTAAAACGTGTCTTTTGTAATCTTTAAAGACGTCGCTCAAAATCACCTTGCCCAGTTGCTCACCGCGGGGAGGGTGGTATTGTTGCGTCAGTTTTGCAATGCGGCCTATTCCTGTTTCCATGCTGAGGGGAATGGCTTGTTCCCTGCATATTTTAAACCCATTGTATACCGCGGGGTTGTGAGAGGCAGTAACCATTACCCCTCCGTCGTAGTTGTAATGACCTACGGCAAAAGTGGTCATCTCCGTTGAAACGATACCGATGTTTACAACGTTCATACCGGTCGAGCATATCCCGTCGATCAAGGCGTTGGTAAGCGATTTAGAAGAGAGCCTCATGTCCCTTCCAACGACAATGTTTTTCGCCTTGGGATTTCCCTCTTTCAAAAAATGGGCTATCGAGTACCCGATTTTACGAGCCGTTAGGTCGTCAAGCTGTTCCGGATATTTGCCGCGAATATCGTAACTCTTGAAAATGCTGGTGATTATTTTTGATTCGCTCACGGACTGCTCAAAATTTGCCGGTTCTACCTTATCCAGGCAAACGTTGCATTTGGGATAATTTACCCTTTGCCTTCCCCGGCAGACGGAATCACTGATGGTGTAGGTTTCTCCCGGACAGCGATGATGCCGTTCTTCACCATTTTCTACAACCTGTTCTTTTCTCATTAAGACTACTCCTGAAATTCAATTAGTTCACCATACAAACGCATAGGCCAGGGCAAATACGGACTATAGTCTTACCCTGTAAAAACTTCTTTTTTTTGCAAGTTTTTTACAACCCCCTTTACCCCTTTTTTTTAGGGGAACATGGTTGTGGCTTTGCTGCGCTATGGAGTTACTGAAAAAAATTGTTTACCAATAGTAAATGCCTGTTGTAATAATTCTGGTCTCGTGTTTATTAAAGCATCCTTTTCCTCTAAACCTGAGAATAATAAATCGCCGATATATTTTGTATCGGACACGTGGAAAAAGGCTTTTATGGTTTTTATTGCGCCAATAAATAATTCATCGTTGCCACTACGGGCCGCGGTTGCTATGAAATATCCGCGGGACACTATTCCACCATCTCTGATAGGTTGGTTCAAAAGGTACTTCCTGGACCAAAACGACTGAAACCGATCGATAAATGCCTTCAATTGGGCACTCACACCCATAAAATACAGGGGGGATGCTACGATAATGCCGTCTGCCTCAATGAATTTCGGATACATCTTTTGCATGTCATCATCAATAACACACATGCCATTTACATGACAGCCGCCGCATGAGTTGCAAGGAGAAACGTTAATATCGCGAACAACAATCTTTTCAATACGGTTGCCCGCCATTTCCACGCCCTTTAATACGCTGTCAAGAGCTCTTTCGGAATTTCCATTCCGCCGGGGGCTGCCGGCAATCCCGATCACTTTTTTCATGCGCCACTTTTTTGTAAAACTTCTTTAAAATATCGTATGGTATTCAACAGGCCTTCATTACGGGATATTTTAGGTTCCCACCCCAATATCTTTTTAGCCTTGGTAATGTCAGGTTGCCGCACCTTTGGGTCATCTACCGGTAAGGGACAATATTCTAGTTTACTTTTGCTGCCGGTAAGGGCAAGGATTTCTTTTGCTAACTGCAGCACCGTTATCTCTTCGGGGTTGCCTAAGTTTACCGGCTCATGTTCGTTTGAAATAAGGAGCCGGTAAATACCCTCAACAAGATCCGACACATAGCAGAAGCTTCTTGTTTGCAGGCCATCTCCATAAATGGTTAGCTCTTCGCCTCTAATTGCCTGGCACATAAAATTAGGCAAGGCGCGGCCATCCTTAATCCGCATACGCGGTCCATAAGTATTAAATACCCTTACAATTTTTGTGTCTACCTGGTGACTGCGATGATAAGCCATGGTCATCGCCTCTGCAAACCGCTTGGCCTCGTCGTAAACACCACGAGGACCAATAGGGTTAACATTTCCCCAGTAATCTTCGCTCTGGGGGTGAATCTGGGGGTCTCCATAGACTTCAGACGTGGACGCGAGCAGGAATGTTGCTTTTTTAGCCTTAGCCAATCCCAGGCTATGTAAGGTACCCAGAGAACCAACCTTTAAGGTTTCTATAGGATACTCAAGGTAATCGGAAGGGCTTGCCGGTGATGCAAAATGCAATACATTATCCACATGCCCGCTCACGTAAATATAGCTGCTTACGTTATAGTTAACGAAACTGAACCTTTTATTTCCGAGTAAATGGACTATATTTCCCGCATTACCCGTTAACAGATTGTCGATACAGACAATTTCATGCCCCTTTTCCAGCAAGTAGTCACACACGTGTGAACCAACAAATCCCGCACCCCCTGTAATTACCGTTCTCATAAATAAGCCTTTTCTATAATGTTTTAAGGTACAAGAAATACTGAACAAAATCGCAGTAATTGCATTATTTTTCAAAAAGCTTAACGCAACATAACCGGAAATCAAACAAACCATACCTGTGAAACCAAAAAAACTTCAGCGTTAAATTAGCTGTGTAGTTATCCTCTTTATTATATGAATTACAAGTCTGCATTTCAAAACAAATACACTATCAATGATTTGTCTGTGATAATTAAGAAACTTTGAAAAAACGTTGTTATTTAAGAATCCAAAAGATTTAAACAAAGAGCGCTATTGACTTTTGAAGTGGTTCGTTGTATATTCTTTAGCCCTGAGCAATCCCATGCAGGTTTTTTTCGTCGTGGCAAAGTGGATAATATCGGTTTAGTCTAAAAGACAAGGCACAACGTTAAAAGGTAAAAGAATGCACCTCCCTGATGGATTTCTAGATACCAGGACATGGATGGGGATGTCGGTGATTTCCGGCATATTTATCAGTGTTGCTGTGCGTAAGGCAAACAAAACCATATCGGAGAAACACATCCCCCTCTTAGGGGTTATGGCGGCCTTTATCTTTGCCGTGCAAATGTTCAATTTTCCCGTCGGAGGGGGAACGAGCGGCCATTTCATGGGCGCCACCCTTATTGCGATTCTCCTGGGACCGTGGGCCTCCGTGCTTATCATGACAACCGTGCTGTTCGTGCAATGCCTGGTTTTCCAGGATGGCGGTATTACCACCCTGGCTGCTAATATTTTTAATATGGGCATTGTTGGGGGATTTTTAGGATACTATGTCAATGCTGCCATACAGTCTTTCATCTCAGGCAGGAAGGGTATTTTTGTCGGCGGCTTCGCGGCTGCATGGCTTTCACTTGTGTTGTCGTCCGTTTGCTGTGCCATAGAATTGGGCATTTCCGGCACAGTGCCTGCAAAGATTGCCGTGCCCGCGATGGCAGGCATTCATGCCATCATCGGACTGGGTGAAGGATTTATTACCGTTGCCACCCTGAGCCTGTTATTAAAAGTCAGGCCGGATATGTTGTCACTGCAAAAAATATAGGCATTTTCCACCTATGGATGTTTTCAAAAAACTAAAGTGGTGAAAAACTCCAAAGGACTTAACCTTTTTGCACAGTCAAAGGTGTCGCCGTGATTGAAAAACACGCGGATAATGTTCCGTTATGGTCATTCCAAAATCTCCTGCCATATAAAGAAATTTCACATTTTATTTCCACCAGAAACGGTGGTTTTAGTAAACCGCCGTATGACTCTTTAAATCTCGGATTTCACGTCGGAGACAACCCTGGAACAGTCCTTGAAAACTGGCAACATCTGGCCACCAAGCTGGGAATCCCCTTAGGCAATTTTACGACGGTACGTCAAGTTCATGGCTGTAATGTTGTAACGGTAACAAAGCCATGTGGGGCGTTTCAGCACGACACAGCGATAGCGGAGACGGATGCTATGATAACCGACGTTCCCAATATCTGCCTCACGGTGTTGCAGGCGGATTGTGTTCCCATGCTTTTTTTTGATCCAGAAAAAAAAGTCATAGCCGCTACCCATGCGGGATGGAAGGGAACGCTTAGTGCAATAGCTAAAAACACCGTCCGTGCATTAAAAGAAAGATTCAATTGTTTACCAAAAGATATTTACGTGGGCATAGGTCCATCTATTGGCCCGTGCTGCTACGAGGTGGGCGCTGAAATAATCAGCAAAGTAACAAGTAATCGTGATGTATATAAAGGTTATATGGGTGCGATGATATCGGATAATAAAGGTTTTTTCAACTTGTGGGATGCGAATAAGAGGCAACTGATACAGATGGGTATTCCCGAAAAAAACATAGAAGTTGCACAGATATGCACCCGCTGTAATCATGACCGGTTTTTCTCATACCGATACCAGCAGAAAGAAACGGGGAGATTTGGGGCGGGGATTATCTTAAATCCGTAACTCTAATGAGTTGAAAGCGGCGCAAAAAACAGGGACTAATATTCTGAAGAACATTGACAATAAACTATTAAAATTGTAGAATAAGCCGCAAATCCGTTGCTTTGTGAAACAATTTGATAAAGATACAATTACAAACGTTACGTTAGGCCTTAGCAGTTTTTATTTGTGTAACCGGGACGTCTGCGCTGCCGGTTGAAAATCCCATACCATTTAAACAGGGCTCATATCAGAACATGAATACACAAGGCAAAAACAAAATTCTCCTTATAGAACCACCGTTTTACAGATTATTTCATGATAAATATTCACTGAATAAATATCCTTTATCTTTGGGTTATTTGGCGGGAACGATCAGGAAACATACAGACTGGGATGTGATGGTGTATAATGCGGATTTTATGCCGAAAAGTATCTCGATGCGCATTTCTCATTTATCCGGGGCCGGTTTTACGAATTATCGGAACATCCTTAAAAATGCATCGGCAAGCATCTGGGATGAGGTTAGAACAACCATCCTTAATTATAGACCAACCGTAGTGGGAATAACCTCCAAAACTCCAAATTTTGAATCAGCAAGCATCGTTGCCAGAATTGCTAAGGAAATAGATGACAAGACCATTGTAATAACCGGTGGACCACATCCTTCGATAATGAGCTCTGACGTTATGAAGAGGAAAGAGTTTGATATAGGGATTAACGGTGAGGGTGAAGACACTATGGTTGGATTATTGAAAACCATTCATGATAAATCGGGTTGGAATGGGGTACCCGGCATATATTTTCGTAATAACGGCAAAGTGATTACAACGGCACCCAGGCAGTATATTGATGATATGGACTCATTGTGTTTCCCAAGTGACTCTGCGGAATATGCCCTCAAGGATTACCATAAATACCCCAATAGCGCCTTTCGATATATCTTCGCGATCAGGGGTTGTCCCTATAATTGCTGGTTCTGTGGTTCCCGATATGTGTGGAGCAGGAAGGCCAGGTTTCGTTCACCGCAAAGTGTCGTTGAAGAAATTAAACTGTTGAATAAAAGAGGAATACATTACGTCGAATTTGATGATGATACCTTTGGAATCAACAAGAAGTACATTCTTGAACTTTGTAACCATCTTGCAAAATACACCCCGAAAACGACGTGGCGTTGTGAAATAAATATTAAATCGGTTGAAGACGATATTATCAAATGTATGAAGGATAGCGGCTGCGAATTCATAACGTTAGGCATAGAATCAGGGAATAATGATATCCTTGAAAAAATAAGGAAGGGAATAACAATAGAAGAGGTGCTGAAGGCCTGTGCCATCATAAAAAAACACAACATTGGGCTGGGCGCTTTTTTTATGGTGGGTTTCCCATGGGAAACGGAAGAAACACTGAAAGACACCCTCAATGCCATCAAGAAAGTTAATGCAGACCAAACCATCTACAGCATCTTTATGCCGTATCCGGGAACGGAGGCATTCGAATATTGCAAAGAAAAAGGGCTTATTCCTGAGAATTTTGATAGTTCTTCTTACTCCCATCAGAGCCCTGAGAATTGCTTTTGCTTCAATATAGCACATGATAAATTCAGGATGCTTGTCTCTGAAATTGAAAAAGAGACTGATAGAATAAATTCCAGAAACAACAAGAAACTTATCTTTAATAAAATTAAAAAAATGCCCATGAAAGAGATACTCTCAAGTGTTCGGGAATTTGGCATAAGAAAAGTCATAAAGAAACTTTTGAAATGATTCTTTAGCTCAATGAGAAAAAACTGTCGAAGGCCTAATTTAATGTATCCTTTTAAATTACACATTTTTCTCCTATTGTTTTTTGAGAGTTTTCAGAAAATTAAACCGATACTTTTCATTTCGTTTATTGTATTGGCAAGTGGGAGATGTTTACTTGCACAGGAGACCAAACCCACCTCCAAGCCTGGTAATCATGAATTTTATTCCGGTGATTACGCAAAGCAAGGAATAATCGGTAACAGCCTGCCGGGATCATATAGGCCTTTCTCCGACGACTCACCCTGGAATAAGCCAATACCTAACAATATACCGACGCATCCGGATTCTTCGAAAATTATTGCCTTTGCCGTTACTCAAGCGAAAAATATACGTTTGGCACAAGCGTATACGATTCCTGTATGGGTGGTTAATTCTAACAATATACCCCATGTAAAGATGCAGAGTAAGATAATTTTTGATACGTGGGACAAAGACAGAGACGGATGTAGCGACGTTGGAGTTCCTTTAACCGAGACAATGTGGGCCGAACCGACGCGAGAGCATCATTTGTGTATTGTCGATCCCTTTAAAAACACCGCATGGGAGTTTGGATATTACACCCGCATGGAAGATGGCACACCCAGGTGTACAACCTTTAATATTTGGGATCTTACCGGCAGTGGTGTGGGAAATCCTTTTGAGGGAAGACGTTGGAGAGCGCGGGGGGGGAGGGCGTCGGGTTTCCCCCTCATCGCCGGTCTTTTACGCCCGGAGGAATTGGCTGATGGTGAGATTCGGCATGCCTTAGCTTTTGGCTTTGTACACAACAGGGGTGATAAAAACGACGTCTATCAAACCTTTATGTATCCGCCTGCGTGCCGGAGTGATGGCACATTCGAAGGCAAGCAGTATCCTATAGAGGGTATGAGATTTCAACTCGACCCGACACTTGGAGAAAAAGATTTCAACGCCTGGGGTTTAAATCGTGAAGGCAAAATCGTAGCCAGGGCATTACAAAAATATGGCATGTTTTTGGGAGATAGTGGAGCCGCCATGGTGCTGTGGCCACAGCTTCTGGGGCCTTCAAAAGAAGAGAATCTTAAACGATGGGAGGAATTGTATCCGGGATTCTATAAAAACGTGGAAAAGATACCTACCAGCAAATTTCGTGTGCTTTATACCGGCGAACCGGTCACTCAAAAATAAGTAATATTTATTTTATGCCTGACGTTTATTAAACCGTTCTGTTATTTCTTCTAGCATTTTTTCCGATAAACCCTTTCTTGTATACTTGGCAAGAACGTCTTTCGATGGGTTGTAAGGCATTTTCTTTCCTTGTATGACCTCTTCAATAATATCGGCTAGCGGCTCGGGGGCATTGGCAACAGTAATACCAACACCGGTAGTTTCTATCAATTTGCTGGGTGACGAGTCGGGGGCTGAGCTGATGTTTAAAACGGGCGTGCCCGAATGCATATATTCAAAAAACTTTCCAGGGATCATTCCTGTATCTTTAAGATTCTGCCAGTCAATAAATACAAGCATATCGGCGTCTCTTTGGACTTGCAAGGTCTTTTCTCTAGGTATAAATCCAGCCATTTTAACGATGGCATCCAAATTATATTTGGCTATCATATTGGTAATAAATGTGTCCGGATGGCCGTAGAAAAGTATCTCCAGGCGCTGATCTACGGAGATACCTCGCTTTTTTAAAATACCCACCGCCTCAAAAAGCCGTGATGGATTCTGCTTTTTGGGATAAAGTTGACCCACATAGACGAGCCTGACCTTGCCGTCGTCCGGAAATGCGCGTTCAACCGCTATTTTGTCTAAAGCCTCTGTGTCAAAGCCATTCTCAATGGTGGCCACCTTGTTTCCAAACCTTGCGATCAGTTTTTCACTGAATAAACCGCTCGCCGTCGTAAAAAAATCGGCCTTTTTTACAACCATATTTTCTATGCATTTCTCAAAGAACGAAAATGGCCATTTGCCGGAGTAATAATAATTTCCATACCATAAATCCCTGTAATCTGCCACCCAAAAGACGTTGAGTTTTCTTTTTAGAATCGCAGCCGTAATGTGCGTGGCAGGGGGGCCGAAGGTGCTTACGATGATATCGAATGGCCATTGCTTGTATATTTCCAGTGATCTTTTAACCGCAGGAATGGCCCACAAATGGGGGCTATATGGATCTATACCACTATAGTCAACTAACGTCTTTAATATTTTCTTGGTAATTTTGCCAAATATTGTAGGCTGATTTTTGGCTTTGTTGGCAGTCGTCTTGTTTACAAATCCGTTTTGCCCTGGTGTGGAAGTCGTGTACGGATGCTTTCTGCCATAGATACTCTTGTTTATATACCTATTTTGCCTGGATGTGTAAATATCAAATACCTTGTGGGGCAATGGCACTTTCTCTATTCTTACGCATGTTTGCACATCAGCATCAATAGGTAAGTTGAGCGGGCTGTCCAGTACGTCATTTTTTATGGTAAGAACGCATATCTCATGACCCATCTTTGACCAGTATTTTGCCCAAAAGTAGGCTCGTAATGCCGCTATTACATTAATGGGCGGGAAATAACAGCTCACAATTAATATTTTTAATTTGTTTTTATTCATACTATAGTCCTTTTATTGCAGATTTAAAATTATTTCTGTCTTTGCAATATCTTCATGTTGAAAATTTTCAGAAATGGATACTTCGACTGCGCCCGGAGAATAACGAAGACCATAATTGCGTAATATACAAAAAGCTTTATAATTGTCGCCAGATATGCGTTAAAATAAACGCAAAGGTAATCGTCCATTTGAATACTTCGGCTGGTATACTCTAAAAATGCAATCGATGCGCCCATAATAAGAAACGGATACAATAAACCGAGGATGTTTTTACCCCAGTTTTGTATCGAGTTGTTACTTAGTCTTTTAACAAACACAACAAGGCCGACGAACATAACGCAAAAGGAGACGCTGCCGCCAACGGCAACACCTTTGATACCCAGTCCGTTTTTTATACAAAATATGCTGACGGCAACGTTTACCAGTAGTGCAAATAACATTATGATCAATGCACGCAATTGCCATTGGTAGGCCACGATAACTCCCCGTGCCGTATAAGACATTGCGACAAAGTAACTACCGAATACGACGATTTGTGCAGACAGTATTCCGTTTGTATATCTCGGAAGCAGCAAGGGAATAATTACGGGCAAAGTAAAAAAAACGGCACCTATCAGGAAGGGCATTAAATAGGCAGTGTGAAACATGGGTTTTATAAAGTATTCGTTTAGATGCTCTTTCATAGGTATCTTGTAGATATCTTGCATCATCCTCGGCTCTATCACTTCCCGCGCCGTCCCGGGGATTTGTATGATAAAACCCAGCACCATATCCGCTATCCCATAATAACCGAGCTGTTCGGTGCCAAGAAAGTATGAGATAATGATCCTGTCAGAGGTATTAATTAATATCGCGGTAAAGTTGTAGAGCATAATGGGAAATCCCTTTATGACAAGGTCCGCAAATATACTATACTTAAATTTTGCATAAGGCGTAGGATTGGGGTACTTTATTTTTAAATAAAGAGCGATAAAACCAAACGATAACAGAAATGCAAGATATGCGCCGTATATCTTATACAAGTAAATAAGAACAACGGTTAAGACAAAGGTAATCGTTGCCTTTAAATAAAAAGTAGATGTTATGAGCCTGAAATTTTGGTATGATTTTAGCAGGACAACAAAGTTTTCATAGTACCAGGAGATAATAACGACACACGCCATCGCTATTAATCCCACTTGCACATGAAGCTCGAAATTCCCTACAAAGGCAAAGATAATGAGTCCCGCAACTATAAAGAGATTAAGAAACAGGGTGCCATAAAATACACTATCCCTGATTTCAATGCTTTTGTGATGTTCTTTTTTCCCCTCGTGGTAGGGTATTACATACCGCATGATATCGTACGTGCCGAGGTTGCTATATGATGCATACGTTGGAATAATGTTGAGGATATTCCAAAGGCCGTATAGTTCCGGGGTAAGAAGTTTGGGTCTTATAAAGGCTGTCAACAAAGAAAGGATTTGTTGATATACCTTGCTCGAAGAATATCTGACGATGTTCCTGGTTACGGATTCTTTAGTTTCCATGGTATCCAATTCTGTTTACGTGAACAAGCTCAGGGATGGCTCTGCTGCTGCGAGCCGGAGGCCGTGCCAGTTTCATGAGCGCCTTGTCGGGCATTACCAATTTGCGCTTTAAGCCCGGTAAAGTGCGGAACATTCTATACAAATCTTTTTCTCAAAAGGTCAGTCAACGGTTTTTCAATGTACCTATACGAAAGTACTGACAATCCACAACACAAGAAAATTGCTACACCAGCCATGAAATACGCTTGGACGTCATGACTGGAAAAGGGTTCGAGTATCTTGTCAAATATCTGGATAACGTAGGGATGAAACAGATAAAGTGAATAGCTTGCGTCGCCGATAAGGACAAGACCTCTTGGCAGTTTGACTCCGGACCAACCATAGACGATGAAGCAGAAGGACAATGCTGCTGGAATTCCCCACTCAATCACACGAACCCCAATTGGTGAGAGTACCGTGGCTAGTGGCATGCAAGCGATTAATGCGCCACCCACCAAAGTCAACTGAATCCGTGAAGTGATTGGGCGATGTTGTGGTCGGTATGCGGCCATGCGCATAAAGATCATGTAGCAAAGCATGCCGAAGGCGAATTCAAGAATAATTGAACGAGTAAAAAACTTAAAAGGGGCTGATTCGAAAGGGACTAGATACCCGGAAACGACAATAATGAGTATGAGCGTGGAAGAGATAATGGTGCGGTACCTGTGACTTACTGCCATTGAAATAGCAAACAACAGATAAAAGAACATTTCATAGTTAAGCGTCCATCCCAAGAACAACATGGGGCGAATATCGTCGCCCTTTATGAAAGGAATAAAAGCAAGTGACTTCACCAGTTCCACAAGGTTAGCAGTGGTACTGTCAAATAGATAGGGCCTCGCCAGCGCTAAACCAAAAACTCCAATAGTGCCTGCCCAATAGAGTGGAACAACCCGAATTATGCGTTTTGTAAGGAATCGGTTACCGGAGTCCTCTGTTACATAGCACATGATGAAACCACTGATTACAAAAAAAAGGTCGACACCCCAAGCGCCGTTCTCAAACAACGGAATGTGATGTGTGACAACTGCAAGAGCGGCGACCGCCCGCAATATCTGAATGCAGTCCATCCGCACTTTCGGTTGTAAGTGAGGCAACTTTGCCATCATTTCCTTAAACCCAAATGCCAAGATAGCTGTCTCTCTTTTTATACTCTATCAAAAGATTGGTTACGGATTCTTTAGTTTCCATTGATTGTTTTGATTTTAGTGGTAGAATATTTGTCAAATTGGCAATAATAGTTCACATGGTACCTTAGATAATGGAATACAATCACCTATTTTTTCCTAAAAAACATGGCGAGCGGGTTGTACTCCTGTAGTAATAGTTTACAGAACAACACGTTACTATCTTAACGTTACTTTCAAAAAAATCTATAAAATATTTTTAGGATACCGAATAATGGGAAAATATGACGTCGAAAAGGAGAAATGGGGAAAGAAGTCATCGGCAAAACTTATGGACAAAAAAGCGGACCTGAAAGTTACGAGGCAATACGAGGATTTCTTTTCAAGGCGTAATATATTAAGGCCGATAATGCACTTTTTTGATTTAAAAGGAAAAAATGCTACCGTATTGGATTTCGGCTGTGGTTGTGGCTGGACAACCGTTTTACTGGCTCAGGTATCAAGAAAGGTTCATGCCTTTGATATTTCCCATGCCTCGACGAAGGTTTTAAAGTCAATTATCGAATACAATTCAATCCCTAATATCTATCCCTACGTCTCAAATGCCGAATCATTACCCTTT
>CAYJPZ010000077.1:0-16847 GCA_964372185.1 uncultured candidatus Brocadiaceae bacterium | reverse complement strand
TTCACCCCTGGCTATATGCTTTCAGCTCTTCGGGCCTGTTGTAGAGCGAAGAGGCTCTTCGCTCTACATAAAAACGCCGAAGACCTAATTTCAACTACCCTACGTCGCTATTTTGAGAAAAGAGGCGTTCTGAATCTAAACACTACAACGTTTTTTGAAAAAATATTTCACAAAATCAAGCAATTGCGAGTAAACTTCTATCCATGAAACATACATTATATGACGTTATTATCTCCGGCGCTGGCCCTTCCGGAGCGGCAGCGGCCAGGGGATTGTCAAATGCGGGGCTGAAGGTGCTTGTTGTCGAAAAGAACCGGCTTCCCCGGTACAAGATGTGTTCCGGCATTATTTTTAAAAAATCACAGGATTTGACGGAAAAACATTTTGGCAAAATACCCGATACCGTTTACGTAAAGCCGCATCTGCTCACCGGCGTAAGGCTTTGGTCCGATCTTGAACGTTATACGGACTGGCCTTTCGGTAAAAACGGCGAAGGCGCCCCCAATATCTGGCGTTCTGAATATGACAACTGGCTGATTACCCATTCAGGGGCGGAAATAATTGATTGCTGCTCCGTGAAGGGTTTTAGCGATTTAGGCAGTCACGTAGCCGTTAAGTGCTATCACACCACGTATAAGAAAACCCTGTCATTCACCTGCCGGTACCTGATCGGCGCGGAAGGCAGCAAATCGGTAATCAGGGCAAGGCTTGCGCCGGAATCCGAGGAAGGCGTCAAATGGTTTGTCGCCTATCAGAACTATTACGAAGGCTCTTCGGATTTAGACCCGAATTTCTATCACGGCTTTCTTGAGCTCCGGTATGGCGAGGTCTATGCATGGTTCAACGTTAAGGATAACCTGCACATTTTCGGCACGGCGGTAAAATTGGGCGGCAAGCTACACCCATACCTTGCCACGTATCAAAAAATGCTGGAAACAAGGTTTGGATTAAAAACGGGCAGACTGGTGAGAAAATCAGGATGTTTGGGCAACGACATGTGCTCAAAGGGCAGGTTTTATCTGGGAAAGGGGAATATACTGCTGGTGGGGGAATCGGCAGGGTTTCTTAATGCCTTTGGGGAAGGGATATCCTGCGCATTGTCATCGGGTTTGTTTGCAGCGGAGGCAATTGCAAAGGGGATTAAGTCGGGCGCGGATGCCCTTGCCCTTTATACCGAGCTAACAAAATTGGAAAGAAGGCAAACCCAAATATCGTGGAAGCTGGGGTCTAAAATAGCCGGCAGGGATCTCATGCCGTTTTAATGCGTATTGCCGGCGCCGGATTACGTCATTGTTTCATAATCCGAATTACACATAGTTGCGCTTGAGCATTGCCGCGGCGGTTGGGTCGAGTTGTTCCTTCCTCCGGACGTCCTCGAAACGCTCAAGCAAATCCGCGTCACGAAGGCGCTGTTTTTCCTGCCCGCTGTAGTCGTGGATAATCCGTCCCCGGTGAATCATAACGAGCCGGTCTCCGAGGCTTGCAGCCTGATGCATGGAATGGGTAACCATAAGGGTGGTTAATTTTTCCCTGGTAATAATCTCCTCGCTTAGCCGTATGATCTGGCCGGCGCTCTTTGGGTCAAGGGCGGCGGTATGTTCATCAAGCAGGAGGAGTTTTGGTTTGCGCCAGGTAGCCATCAGGAGCGTCAACGCCTGCCGTTGCCCGCCGGACAGGCTTCCGATGGCGTTGTTCATTCTATCTTCGAGTTTCATATTTAACTGCTGTACCCTGTCCCTGAACCGGTTGATTAAATCCTTTTGAAGCGCCCATCCGAGTCCCCGTGCCATACCACGCCGGGAAGCGAGCGCGAGGTTTTCTGCAATCGACATATTCGGCGAAGTGCCGCTAAAGGGATTCTGAAATACCCGCCCGATGAATTGCGCCCGGCGGTGTTCCTGCCATTGCGTCACATCGTAGCCGGCGAGCGATATCGCGCCGGTATCCACAAAAAAAGCGCCGGCGATGGCGTTTAATAATGCCGATTTCCCGGAACCATTTGTGCCGATAACCACCACGAATGAGCCTTCATCAACCGCAAGGTCAATCTTCTGCAGCGCGCGCACCTCATTGGGCGTGCCGGCATGAAAGGTCTTTGATATACCGCGAATTTCAACCATTGCCATTTTATTTCCTCTTCCCTACCTTCTTCATAAGACCGGGCAGGATTAACGCGACAAATACGAATCCCGCGGTGATGAGCTTCAGGTCGTTCGGATTAAGTCCCCAGCGCAGCGCCATTGCCACCATGAGACGGAAGAGTATCGACCCCATAATCGTCCCGATAATCGTCAACCCAAGGTCACGCGTGCCGACCAGCGTCTCGCCAATGATGACGCTCGCCAGTCCCCAGACGACCATGCCAATGCCCATCTGCACGTCGGCAAAGCCCTGATATTGAGCCAGCAAAGCGCCTGCCAGGGCAATGAGTCCGTTCGAGAAGGCGAGACCCAGGATAATCATATTCCCGACGTTAACGCCAAGCGCGCGGATCATCTGGTCGTTATCACCCGTGGCGCGCATTGCCGTTCCCAGGTTTGTGCGGAAGAAAAGGTATAGCAACCAGCTCAGCAGTCCAATAAAAACAGACACAAATATAAGCACCGACACGTCACGAATGCCCACATTCCACCCGCCGATATCAATGCCTTCCGCATGGAAGAATATCTTATTGCCAAGCCATTCCATGTAAGAAGCCAGGGTTGTCTCGGAAAGGAGCGGCACATTGCTCTTTCCCATAACATGGAGATTAATTGAATAAAGGGCGGTCATTACCAGGATGCCGGACAGCAGGCTATTTATTTTAAACCTTGCATGGAGAACACCCGTTACCGCCCCCGCAAGACAACCGCCGCAAAAACCCGCAATCGTCGCCACGAACGGATTTGCCCCTTTAACAATGAGGATGGCAGCAATAGCGCCGCCCAGGGTTATGGAGCCATCAGCAGTTATGTCAGAAAAATTGAATATGCGAAAACTGACGTACACACCCAGTGCAAGTAGCGAAAGGATAAAACCGATTGTCAGCGCGCCAATGAGAAGTGCCATGTTTAATTTACGATAAATTATCTTTTTTTTCTGAGTTCATGAGTTCCAGATTATTAGAAAGACTTTCTGTTTCCTCACACAAACGGGCAATCCAATGCCTTTCCATTTTCAATTGGATTTGGAGATTTTCCCCTTCAGTCCTTCTAACCAACCTCATTCTTGATTTCTTGTATAACATCAACAACGGTAACTCTGTGAGAATGGGATATTTTATCTTTATAATGTTTGTGGTGTGGAAATGTCTTGATATGTTTCCAATGAGGTTTATTATCCCATCGGATTATTACCTGACCATCTTCTTTCTGCCAATGATAAGAATATTTCTGATACGATGGCGTGTGTAGTTCTGTAACGTATAAAAAAGTGCCATCCACTACTCTTGCCTTTAATTTCAACAACCTGATCGTATCCTCATCGATAAACTCGATTACATCAATAGAGCAAAATAGATTTGACTCTTTTAACGCAGCCAGGATTCCCTGCAACTTTTTAACTCCTCCAGCTTCTTTTTCCACTCATCGTATGCAAGCACAAAACCTTCCCACACAAGCATATCATCCCATTCCGGGAAAACCTCTTCTTGTGCTGTTTCAACTTTCTTTTTAAAAGTATCGAAACCCATGCCATACTTTTCTTCAAAGCTCTTACATTTGCTGTGGTAATATTCTGCTGTTGTAAATGCCTTATCCATGAGCAGATTCATTATTTCCTGGTCTGAGATAGTATCTGCCAGATCAGATGGAAGTCTAATTTTAATTTCTCTAAAAACGGTTTTTTGCATGGCTAAACCCCTTTCCTATTTTCAGATTTACCGACATAATTTTACCTTTATTTAATAGCAAAAGCAATCTTGGATTCTAGTCAAATGGCGGGGGGAGTGGGGTCAAATGGGGTCAAATCTTTACTGTTGACAAATCCTTTTCAACTCTTTTGAGAATCCGAAAAAGATGCTTGTCTCCTTTTAGTTTTTCTCGTAATCGTTTTCTCCCAATGCTTACGGTACTATAGTCTACCCCCATCATTTCTCCTATCTCCGTTCCGCTTAGTCCACCAACCCGATATAACAAGTCCATAGCTATTTGCCTTATTAGACCTCGTTCCTTTTTTATTTCCTCAAAACTTTTATTCGTCTCTTTGCAGAGTTCCTCAATGATTTCCTCTTTTTGGCGTAATACTTTGCCTGTCAAACAACTTCAGAAACAGGGCTAAACCAGCATGCGCCCCTGATGAACTCACTCTGACCGGATCCCTCGACCTCACGGTCGTCGTAAATCAAATGGAGTAACGCCTGAAGGCTTTCGGACTCAAATAGTGTGGATACGGTTGCCTTCAAATCAATTTTCCCCTTCTTTAACGGGCGATAAGAAAATACCACGGCGTGAAAGTGTCCCATAGGCATTGCTTCCCTTCCCGGTTGACGCAGTAATGGTGCCAATAATGGATTTTCTGTCCTCGTTGCGATTCCAACTACCAGCGCCAAACACCGTGCGTATGCCTTTTCTGCTGAAAAAGAAAGCCAGTCCTGAATCTCCGGATACTCAAGCGGGGTTGCCTCTGATACCTGAGAGACAGGCGACCGTCTCAGCGCAGCGCCCATAAGCCCTGCGGATTCGGCAACCATTACAATACCAGCCGTGTTCGTCTTTGCAATATCCAGACACGCATTCACAATTTCAGACAACGTTGCACCGCCCTTTGCCTTTTTGGTTTCAAAGCTTGCCATATGCGCAAATGACCCCTCAGTGTGGAGCGCATAGAGGACTTGCAGTTCTGGTATAAATGCGCCTGACGCAATCAGGTAATCCGGCATGTTTGTCCCGTCGGTTGGAAGATATGCCGTGGCGCCCGCGACGGAAAGGAACTCCCCAAATCGCCCCCTGCAGTCCTCAAAGGCATCACCGGGAGCGCCGAGTCCTAATGAACACGTTGATTCGGGAAATTTCACAATTGAAGTATTTTCATCGCGAAAGTTACTAGTCAATAATAATTGAGGATTGCCAATTATCCTGCAGTTGAGAGAACCACCTGATGCGTATTCAAATATCTCAAATACCGTTTGTTCCTTTTCCATCTTTTTTATTTGAGGCGCTTCACGTGGTGTGCTTATCGGAGGCGCTGACCCGGAAAACAAGAGGGCGTTAAATCCCGCAAGTTCAAGCACTATCTTCACCTGTTCTGAAGGACAGCAGACGGCAAGCGATCCGTGAATTCCCTTCAACTGTTTATAAAATTTGAGGAGGATACGAATACCGGCGGAACTCAAAAAGGTAACGGCAGAAAAATTAAGTTTAATGTGGTACCTGCCGTCGTGAATGGTACTGGTTAAAGCGCTTGCAAGGTGGTCTGCCCAGTAGGCGTCCAGGCGTCCTTTGACGCGCAATTCTATGTGGTCGCCGAATTCTTGTTTGGTAATTTCCATACAATATCATAACGCGGCGTAGCCGCAACAAAAGCAAATGTAACCACAAAGCCATAAAGAAGCCCACCCTGAAGTAGGAGGTATGAAGTATGAAGAAAAGATTCCTACCTCTTACTTCGGGCTCTTTTTTGCCCTTGTGGTTTATAAAAACTTACAAAAAAAGAAGTCTTTACAGGCTAATACTATATCCTTAATGTTCCAGGTGCAGAAGGGAATTTATCATGCGCATGTTTTTATATCAATTTTGACCGGATAATTCAAACATAATCATCCCGTCTCATTTCTTTTTATCGATCACTTCCACAGCCATTTGAATCAGGGATGGCGGAATTGCAATTCCAACATTTCTTGCGGACTCCATGTTGATAATCAATTTGGTTTTTGTGTAAGGCATAAATGGAATCGTCGCCGGATCTTCGCCGCGCATGACCCGCGCAGCTATGAAACCGGCTTCCCTGCCCCCGTCGTAATAATCGCGCGCCAGCACAACGGCTGCGCCTGTATGCGCTTGTGTGCTCTGAAAGGCAAATACGGGTAGTTTGGCCATATTCGCCGCCCGCACAATAGCAGGAAACGAGGACGCCGTAAGATTTCCCGGAATCTGGCAAAGGGCGTCAATCTTTTTACTGCACAACGCCATTGCTGCATCGGAAACTTCGCTGCTCGTATTTGCCGCAACGGTGACCACATCTATGCCAGCCTTTTTTGCGGCGATTGTTATTCTGTCCTTATGCAAAACGGTGTTTACCTCAGAAGGAACAAAGAGCGTTCCGATAACACGAACAGATGGAATACATTCACGAAGCGTTGTCATCATATCGTCGTAGGCGCCTTCCATGTAAACACCGGTTACGTTTGGCAAATGCTCATCATCGCTTTTGCCGGCGCCGGCAACGACAGCATTGGCGATATAGGTAAAAACAACCGGTATATTGCGCGCCTTTTGAATAGCGGCTTGCAGCGTTGGTGTTGACAGGGTAACAAGCAGGTCTGTTCCTTCCGAAATTGCGGCATCTATGAGCCCGTTTACCGTTACCATATCGCCCTGCGCATTCTGGATTTTTATTTCATAGTCACGTCCTTTGACAAGCCCGGCTTCAGTCAATCCTGCAAGAACGCCTTTTTCGCTGTCTTCAACGTCCAGGACGTTCGTATACTCAATCAGATTGACCTTCCATTTTTTTGAGGGTTGTCCTGGTTCAGCCTTCTTTACGGTAGTTTGCGGCGTCTCTGCTTTTTTTATCTGCCTTTGATTCCAATCGCTTACCAGTAAGCCGGCTGAAATACCGGCGATAAGGAAAATACCCAGCAATAAACGTCTAACAATAAACCACATGTTTCCATTATCCTGATGTAACACCTTTAGGCAGACTTTATCTTGTAAATCCGCGTTATAAACATGCTAAGGTTTCCGGTTGTGCCGCTCCACCCCCTTTGATCCCCCGCCAGCGGGGGACAGTGGCGCGCTATAGTAGTTAGGCGACTTTCAAACCGTTGTAAACCGCAAGCAGGCGCAGGCAAACGTAGAGACGCCATGCCAGGGCATCTGTACAATCCATGCCACACAATATTCCGCATAAGCTGTTATCTGAAAAAGTGTTTTTCTGTAGCCGCGCAATCTTTATCTGTGTAATCTGTGTAATCTGTGGTTTCTGTTATTACTGGGTGGTTACATTCGCTTCGGTTGCGGCAGAGCCGCGCTAGGTCTTTGTATAGTCACTTCTCTTATTTGTAAAATAATCAGTCTGTTCCGACAGCCAAGATGCGCGCAATCTGAATGGCAGCACGCCTGCCTGTTTCAAAATTATCCGACGTGAAAGGCTTATTGGCTTTGCTAATATCCGCAATGTTCAATAGGGGCTTTTCTTTGATAATCTTTTTCACCTCATTCACCGTTTCTTCATTTTCTGCAATAACAAGCTCCGGGTTGAAATCCCTTATATCCGGGATAATCTCTGATAACCTTCCGGTTACTAAATTGAGCGTATAGGGTTTTGCCGTATAGTCCTTCTCTTTTAAAAGTCCCGCATCTCCGAGACCTGCCAAAAGACCCTGAAATAACCGGCAACCGCCCGCATCATTGTGCGCTTCAATAAAGGCAATTCTGGCGGGCCTGCCGTACTGTGAAGCCAAATCCACAAAGACGTCGCATTCGTGAATAAGTTCAGGGGAAAAGATAACGCCCAATTTTCTGGCAACTGCAAAATTGAGAGACGTCGTCTTGACTGCAACCTCCGCGAAGGGCAGGTATCTTGGAATTTCCCCCTGCAAAACACGCCTCGCCAATTTTGCCGCGGCATATCCAGCCTGGTAAAAGCCTAATCCGGCGCAAGCAAGGGCGCCGCGCTCAACAAATTCAGGGTCATTGTTAATAATGGGCAGCTTACCATCGTTTGCAACTTTTGCAATGCCGTCAAACGCCTGCATTGCCGTATTGTCTCCCGTTATCCAGAACGCCTGAATGTTCCTGTGCGCCAGCGTCTGCGCAGCCTGGAATACCTCATTTGTACCGGTAATTGCAATCTCTTCAAGCTTAATGCCGCGCTGCTGAAATATATCGCGCGCCACGGAAACCACCTTTCCGGAGTTTGCTTCCGATGAGTTATAGAGCGTTCCCACCGTCCGTACGCCCGGCACAAGTCTTTGGATTAAATCAACCGTATCCCTGACGGGAGGAAAGGAACCGACTCCTGTTACGTGCGGAAGATGGTCGGCGCCGGTTTTTCCCGCACCGGCGGCAATCGGGTCGTAGACAAACGTAAAAACCACCGGCTTTTTTTTGACCACACTGCATGCCGCCGTCAGGCACGGTGTTGACATGGTTATGATGAGATCGAGTTCCTGGCCGTCATAGTTTTGAAGCAGCGCGGGAATATTAATAATTTCACCCTGGGCATGTGTCTTGCAAATTTCCAGATTCTTTCCCTCCTCTAATCCTAAATCCCGGAGCCCGTCAAAGATTCCCTGCATACACGAATCGGCGCCAGGGTCAGGCGCAAAATAGACAATCCCGATCTTAAAGCCCCGTCCCTGCGGTTGTTTTAATGGCACAGCAACCTCTTTTATCGTGTTTCCTTTCTCATCAATTACCTCATCGGCCCGTCGAAGGACGTCTTCCGGCAGTTGCCATGGGTCTTTTAAACCATGCAAAGCCTGCATATTGATGATACATTTTTCCGGGATAATGTTGGTGACCGGTACTGTGGCCGGGTCTTTACCGTGGAGAATCTGCCCTGCAAGCACACCCGCAAGCCTGCCAACTTCATGATAATTAGCGCCGAGATCAAAGAGCGCCCCTTTGCGCGTCAAAGGCGGGATGCTCGTAAAAACCGGGATATTTCCCCTTTTTGCGGCTGAGATAACGGTATCGGCGCCTGTAATTACCGTTGTATCAGCGCCTATCCACAATGCGTGCGCGCCGCGTGCGACCAGAGAACTTGCCGCTTCAAAGACCGCTGATGTGGTGTCAACGTTTGCTTCTAAAAGTGAAATTCCCAGTTCTTTGCAGACATCCCGCGCCAGACGCACGTTGACCTCTGAATTCTGTTCCGACGGATTCCACACTACGCCGACCGCTTTTAGTCCCGGGTACAGCTTTGCGGCAAGGCGAAACAATTCTTTCACGGGCTGCATAGAGCCGAAACCGGCAATGTGTTTGGGATGGCTGAGGGGGTCATCACGGGAAATACCAACACCGGCGCCGGCCGGATCGGAGGCAACGGCAAAAACATGGGGTGTTTTTCCCTCTCTGTTGGCGCTTGCCACGACTTGCAGAGACAGAGTACTTGCCGTCATAATGAGATCGAACCGCCCGTTGGTAATGTCTCTGGCAATTGCATTGGCGGTAGCCATATCACCTTCTGCACAGTACCGTCTGATGGCAATGTTTTCCCTGTCTTTGAAACCGCTTTCAGCAAGACCGTCTATCATGCCCTGAACGCCCTCGTCCAGGGTAGCTTGTGACGAATGCTGCATGACAGCAATGTTAAAAACCCTCTTTACCTTTGACTTCCCGGTCTTTCTGTCCGCGTACAGCAGGATTCCGGAAAGTAATACCATGAGAAAAATACCAAACGATAAGCGTCGTATAGCAAACCACCAGGCGTGGTGCGCGGACCGGTTACAGAATAATTGAGGTTTGTTCATAGTGTTATCTGTTGTAGTATCTTTCAAAACGAATTTTAACATTTTAAGCAAAAATATTTTTTTGAACCCTGACAGGGTTAAAAACCCTGTCAGGATTTCTCGTCCGATTCGTTCGGGTTAGTACCTGCCAAGAAAATTCCGCAATGCGTCTTCACGTGTATCAAACATGGGAAAAAACCCAGAAAAACCTGCGGTATCAAAAACCTTCCGAACCTGATCTTTTAAAGAAGCAAGGACTATTTGCCCATTACAGCTTTTCAGTTTTTTTGCGGCAACAAGAAGCACCCGCAACCCCGCGCTACTGATATAATCTAACCCGGAAAGGTTGAGCAAAAACTGTTTTTCTCCCTTGTCCAGTAATGAATTGAGCCTCTTTTCCAACTCGTGGCATGTGATAGCATTTAATTGTCCCTCTATATCGAGAATAGTAAAGGTTACCCTGTTTTCCTCGGATATTTTCATGATTCACCCTCTAATATATTTTATCTTTTTGTTCATTGTCAGGATATTTTTTCCATGGCTTCTCCTGTATTCCAGTGTATCCATCATACTGCGCACAAGGTGTATTCCCAATCCGCCGACCGTTCTTTCTTCGATGGGTTGCTCTAAATCGGGTTTTGGCGCATCCAGTGGATTGAAAGGGCTGCCATCATCCTCCACTTCTACGGTTAAATCTTCACCCTTGAGCGCGATGCTGATAGTTACCAAATGTTCACGTGAATCTTCGTATCCGTAAGAAATAATGTTCGTAAACACCTCGTCGAGCGACAAATGCAGGGTATATAAGTCATCAGGGGCAAGGCGATTCTTTTCCCCGAATTCATCCACAACCTGGTTGAGTCTTTCGAGTTCGCCCATGTCGTTCTTTAATTGAAATGCAACTATGTCTTTCATAAATATTGCAATGCCATTATGGTTATATCATCAGCTTGCGGAACACCCGATGAAAAACGTTTTACGTCGTCCACCACTTCCGGAATAATTTCTGTGGGTGAGCATGTTTGGGACTTTTGCAATACCTCTTTCAAACGGAGGTCTGAGTATTGTTCTTCATGGGCATCAATGGCTTCGGTAACGCCATCAGTGTACAGAAAGAGACTATCATTGCCTTTCAGTGTGATTTTATTTGACCGATACGCAACGTCCTCCATCACACCGAGCGCCATTCCGCCTGTATTTGGCAAGAGTTCCACGTCGCCATGTCCATGCAGAAGATACGGGACGTTGTGGCCGCCATTGCTGTAATATACTTCACCGGTCAGTGTATTCAAAAGACCGCAAAAAATGGTCACAAACATACTCGACTCATTCCCGTCGCACAAATCCTTATTTACCCCTCTCAAAATCTCGTCGGGAAGCATACCTTTTATAGTCTTTGCTTTTATAAGGGTCTTGGTCACAGCCATAAAAAGGGACGCCGGCACGCCTTTTCCGGAGACGTCGCCTATAGCAAAATACAGGTTGTCTTCTATCAGAAAGAAATCATAGAAATCTCCGCCAACCTCTTTTGCAGGCTCGATCACGGCGTAAATATCAAATTCTGTCCTGTTGGGAAAGGGGGGAAATATTTTGGGCAGGATGCTCATCTGGATATCGTGGGCAATCTTCAATTCGCTCTCTATCCTCTCTTTTGCGGCGGTGGTGTCTGTTAAATCTTTTATGTATTGCTTCAAGGCTGATTTCATAAAGATAAAAGAATCTGCAAGATAACCAACCTCATCCCTCGATTTTATGACAGGAATTTCAACGTCCAGATTTCCCTTTGCAATATCCTGCGTAGCCTTAGCTAAAGCGCGCACAGGGCGGGCAATGGAATGCGCTATGAAAACAATAACGCCAAAGAGCGCTGCAATACCTGCAATACCCAGGCATGATACCGTCCGGTTCAGGCTAATAACGTCCGCCATTAATTCATCCCTGGGAAAGACCACGCCAAGTGACCAGCCGCTGGAGGGCAATGGGGCATAAAACAACCAGCATTTCTTGCCGGAAACAAAATCAGTGATAAGAACAAATCCCGACTTGCCCTGAATCATCTCCCTCCCTGTTTTCCGCAATTGAACATCATTCCTTGCCTCGGCAATGCTGAAAAGGGTTTCATTCATGATGAAGCCCTTTTCGGGATGAGTAACAACCATGCCGTTTTTGGAAATGAGAAAACCGTACCCTGTCCTGGCAATCTTAATAGACGCAACTATCTCCCGCAGCCATTCCAGGGATATATCGGCGGTCGCAATACCCGTAAATTCCCGCCTCCCGGAGACCATTTTGTAGAATGGCATGGAATAGGTGCACATGATGATATTTCCGCCGCCCTCATCGTAATAGGGTTCGCTCCACACGGGGCGATTAAGCTCTTTTGTGATTTGGTACCAGTCCAGATAAAAGTATCGGTACGTCTCTCCGCCTAAATAGGTAAATTTGACCTTCCCCTGACTCTTGTAGAAATACGGCGCAAAATAGAGGGATTTTTTATCGAAGGTATATGGTTCAAAAGAGACGGTAGAACCATAAATCTCCTGGTTGTTTTTAACTACGGAGCGAATCAGATTAATGAGTTCTCGCTTATTATGCGAGGTGTTTTCGAGAAAATACGTCATATTTTCAGGGATCTTTTCGATGGATTTCAGTATGGTTTCTATCCTGTTTACCGTAGTGGTTGTGAGATTCCTTGCATTCTCTTCCGCATTTCTCTCGATCATCCTGCGTGAATACTGATAGTTGTATCCAAATATGCCGGCAAAGATAAGCACCGTGCAGGAAAGAATGAGGATGATGAGTTTAAATGCAATGCCCCTGTTTTTCATCATTGCCCACCGCACTTCCTGTGAAAGGCAGCAAAATCGGGAATGGTATCTGTTAAACCGCTTTCCTTCAAGGACCGTGCTACCCGATCATAGTCTGAAGGCAAAAGAGTTCCCAGGTGTGTATCACCGTCCTTGGGAAGAATCAGGTCCTTCATCCGTTCCAGCATCCACTTCTGATGAGTGCGGCTTGTTGGAAGATGCGACTGTGCCGCATACTTCATCATAATATCGAGCGCCTCTTCCGGATGCTCAAACGCGTATTTCCAGCCTTCCAGCGATGCAGCAACAAATGCGCGGCACAGTTCAGGTTCCCTGATTAGGGTATCTTCCATGGTATAGATACCGTCTTCCGGAAAATTGAGGCCATAGTCATGGAAGAAAAAGCCGGTTATTTCATCCGGGTCAAGACCGGAATTGAGGATGGTGTGGTACTCGTTATACCACATGGCAGTGGCAATATCCACACCGCCGCGGAGAAAGAGATTTACCGAAAAGGATTGAGGGATGACGCGGACGTTCAGGTTGTATTTCCTGAACAATGCGCGCGGTTGCAACTGATAATCGGCGTCCCAGAGTCCCACCTTCTTTCCGTTCATATCCTCCGCTCTTTGAATGCCGCTGGATTTCCTGGCAACAAGCATCAGGGCGGAACGCTGCACTATCTGCGCAATATTCACGAGATCTATGCCGTGCGCCTTTTTCTGTATCGCCGTGGAAAGCCACGAAGTGGCAAAATCCGCCTTTCCCTCCCTCAAATAGTCAGAAGCAAGCCGGTCAGGACCGCCTTCAATAATCGTAAGGCCGATACCGTGTTTTCTGTACATCCCCTTTTCATACGCAACATAATATCCGGCAAACTGCGCCTGCGGCACCCAGTGGGGAATGAAAGAGATTTTTTTTAAGGCAGTATCGTTTGCATGAGCAAAGACGGTTATTGAAAACAAAATAAAACACACCAAAAATGTGGAGAATCTTTGCCCGTATTTTTTCATGGATCGGAACATAAAAGGATTATACAAAGCATAGTAAAAAGTATAACCGAAAATATCTTATGGCATCATTATTCACAAAGAGGCTTGAAAATGTTTGTTTTTTTAGATGACAAACTCCATTTTCAGATGAAAACACCATTTAAGCAAAAATATTTTTTTTGAACCCTGACAGGGTTTCTCGTCCGACTCGTTCGGGGTAGGATTGTCAATACCCTGTTCTTTCGCAATAAATCCGGCCTTAATACCCTTTAGAGGAGCTACCTCCATCTTTCATCTTACCCAATCAGCGGCTAGTTCGTTTTTTCACCTCCAAGCAATTCGTATCCCCTCCTGTTTGCAAACCCCAGCTTGAAAATCTTATCGGCCAGGGCGTCCTTCGTAAGCTTAGAGGTCGCGCTTATGCCTAATTTTGCGGATAGGGCAACGAGGACGTCTTTCTTTTGCTTTGAAAGCTCAGCAATAATACCGTCGGTGGGCAATCCTTCCAAAAGCTGCAAGAGGCTATCCACGTCCGGCGACGCCTCCTTCTTTGGTTTCCTGGTTTTAATCGCTGTTGGAAAGAGGGCTTCAGCGAGGAGCGGACGGTCTTTTACCGAATCGAAAAATGAGGTCACCGTGTGGATAGCTTGAGAAACCTGGTCAACCTCCCTTTCACCCGGGAAGCGGGCGAGATGTCCCCGCAGCGTATCAAGCTCATTCATTATCTCCGTTATGGTTTGCAGCGCCGCTTGCGTTTCATCCGCAGTGGGCAATAGGGGAAGGGATTCCCGTATTTTTTCCAGCGCATCTTTTAAGACCAGTTTTTTACCTTTTTTTGCCATAATCAATCACCTGTTTTCGCTAAAAATTCTTTCGTTGTTTCCTGGTATTGCCCGGCTACCCGTCTGGCATTTTCATCGTCCATTAAAAACACGGGTACCGTCTGCGCGGCGGCCTCCGTATAACCTGCGCCCCAGGAGATGTACCCCTCAAAACAAAACTCCTGGTACCTCCTGCGAAGTTCCTCTATCTTGTCCCTGTGCGTGCTTACAATACCTTGCCCAAAGGTGCGCACCAGGGTAAATAGTATTCCCCTTAACGCAAGGTCATGTGGCTTGATGTCCGCCAACCGGCATTTCTGATTCAGTGTGTTGTGCAATTCCTTGATTTTTTCCATCAGGATACGTATCCCGATAGTAGACATGTGGTCTGGTATCGTGGTTATGATATAAAAATCGCTGGCAGCGAGCGCGTTCTGCGTAATGAGGTAAAGATTGGGCGGGCAGTCGATGAGGATGTAATCGTAATTGTCCCTGACCGTATCGACAAATCTTTTGAGGACGCGGCGCTGCTCCAGGTAAAAGAGGGCGTCCCTGATATCGTGTGAGGTGTTGAGGCCGAGGAATTCTTTCGTTCTTTTGACCGAACGTTTCCAGATAAATAGTTGCTCCTGAAAAAAACCCGACTCGATCTTTCTCCACGTTTTGGCGGCCAAATCGATGTCAATACCCAGCAAATCAACGTCTGACGGGGTCAGATCAAGATTGCGTATCATGTCCGTTGAGACCTTGCCGTCAGCGAATATTTCTATGGGGGACTTCCAGATAACGCGGTTCATCGGATAGGTTTCAAAGCTGTCCTTTAAATAGGCATCAAAAAGACCGGCAATCGTTCCGTTCTCCTTCTTAAACGACTCCCACCGTTCCGGCGAGGCGCAGAGGAAGGTCAGGTTCGCTTGCGGGTCTACGTCGATAAGCAACACCCTTTTGCCGTGAAACAATGCCAATGCGCACCCGATGTGATACGTGGTGGTCGTTTTACCGACGCCACCTTTATAGTTGATAAACGAAATTACCTTCCCCATAACGACCTCCGGTATCTATTCACCCTTCTTTGCGGTATCACCTGGAGCGAAATGCGGGAGCAGTAAGGTATTTTTCTTAACCGTTATGCCGCGGGACTTCGCTTCCGAAATAAAGTCACTCATAGCGTCACCGACAAGCCATAACTGGGTACCTTTTGCCCCTTGCGCCTTGGCCGATTTAGCTATTTCATTCAGGAAATCTTTCATCTCAGCGGCGCTTCCGGCCATATCATAAGGAATGATAAATATTTGCTCTTGCTTTCCCGTTACACCGCCAACCATATCTGCCGCAGTAATAAGCCTTGTCAGATTATTTTCGTGCTTTTGATAGGCAAAAAGCAATTCCATCTGGTTTGTGGCAAAGGTTGCAGCAACAGGCAACTTCACCTTTCCGAGGTGTTCTATCACACCCGGCAGCCCTTCAATACCGTCGCCGGTTTCCGGCTTTGTCAAACGTCTGAGATAAAAGTAAAGGTACGCCTGTTCACGGGGGGAATAGTTGGGATTGTCGAGAAGGATTTTGATGGGGCTTCCATCGTTGCATTCAACCCCCAAATCCGTTTTATATTTCCCGGTTAGGACGTATCGCAATTCGGCCGGCGATTCCTCGCAGATAAGCTTTTCCGTTTCCGCGTCAAACCCGTTCGGCGTAAGGGCGTTGCTCAGGAGGCCGAGGCCTTGAACGGGCGCAAGAAAAAACAATCCGACACTGATTCCTATAGAACCGCGCGACCTTGCCTTTGCCACCTCCTGTATCAACGCCTGAGCATAAGGGTTGTCCGTATAAACGTCCAGCCCTACCTCCGCCGCAAATTGCCTTGCGTGCTTGCCCACAAAGAGTCCCTCGCCTCCCTTGTCCCGATCCGTGCCGTCCCCTGCCTTTTCATCCGGTTTTCCTTCCCCCTGTTTCTTGAAGAATCTCCCGATGCTCCTTATCAGCTTCCCTCCTGCGCGCGCAAAGGCCTTTGCCGATTCCTTCGGCTCCTTCACGATTTGCTTTGCGCCCCGCCCGATGTTTTTCAGCGACTCCCCGGCGGCATTCCACGCCTCGCCACCCTCTTTCGTTGCGCGGTACTCTTCGATAACGCGGATTTCATAACAGGTCTTAAAAACATCCCGCGTTGATAAAACGTCATATTCGCCATGGGGAGATTTTATGAGAAAACGATAATAATGGCCGTCGACGCGAACGGCATCATCAATCGTAAAGTATTTATTTTCCCTGGAAAGATTTTTAAGGATTGCAATGGACGAAAAACTAACGGTCGATGGCGACGACTCGCCGCCGAACCCCTGTGTGGCAAAAAAGGCGTACGAAAGAAGAACAATCAGCGCCAGTACAGCGGATGATTGGTAGTTAATGCCCTTGTTTTTTATGTCGGATTGATTCCCCATATTACAATACCTCAATAAAATTTAAGAAAGATTTAATACAGCGGCGGATTGTCGTCCCGTTTTTTGTTGCTTTATTTTGCAAACTCGGCGCATAATGGTTTATATTATATCATTTCATACAAGAGGTGTGTAAAATAAATATTGTGATTCCCAACCCGAAGGGGTGAAATATCACGGAAATACGCTCAGACCGATTT
>CAYJPZ010000076.1:0-17264 GCA_964372185.1 uncultured candidatus Brocadiaceae bacterium | reverse complement strand
AATTTGTATTTCCCTGTGATTGGAACTATAAAATTCTAAAATCGTTAGACTGAAGCTGTAAAAGTTATTTATTTACCGTCCCTATGTCTTACTTATTACCCACAGATTCTGCGGACGAGCCTATTTAATTAAGTTCGGCTTGGTTATCAAAAAACTGAGAGGCAAATACCTTGCATTTCAAAAAGTTCATGCATCTGTCTGTTCGCGTGTGATCCTTGTATTACAAGGGAATCCAGTTAATGGTAAAAACATTTTTGCCGAAAACGTCAAAATATTATTGGTAAGAAACTACTCCGCCTTTTTGACGCCCTTCGCGGGGCGAGGGCGAAAGGTTCTTTTCTTCCTTCGGGGTTTCGGCTCCTGGGTTGTGCCGGTTTCACTCAGCGGGTCATTTCCAATCCAGCAGGGAGTGATTTTTTTTATGCGAATGAGGTCGCGGAGACGGGGAACATCCTGTTTTGATATAAAGGTAAAGGCCTTTCCCTTTCGCCCCATACGTCCGGTACGGCCGGTGCGATGGGTATACTGTTCTCCGTCCCTCGGAAAATCCCAATTAATCACATGTGAAACACGAGAAAAATCGAGACCCTTCCCGGCAACGTCGCTTGCAATAAGGTAACGGAGTTTGCCGCTCCTAAACTTCCGAATGATTCCGGAACGTTTATCCTGCGTGAGACCCGCGTGCATGTAGTCAATGTCTTTAAGGTCTTTCCTGATGGAGTGGAACAACGTATCAACCTTGTGCCGGTCATTACAAAAAATGAGCACCTGATTAACCTCCTCTCCTTCCAGATACTTGATGAGTTCTGCCTGCTTTTGTTTTGGGTGACAATAGGTAAAAATATGCTCAATGCTTTCCGGCCCGGCCCTTTCTGTTATAAGGGAGATATGTTGTGGATTACGCATGCAGTCGTGCGCGAGTTTTTTGATATCCTCGGGCATCGTTGCGGAGAAGAGGAGCGTCTGGTGTTCATGCAGGATGCATGACAAAATAAATTCAATATCTTCGAGGAACCCCACCTTTAAAAGCTCATCCGCCTCATCAAGTATCGCACATTTCACTTGTGCAAAAGAAAGTACCCCATCGTATAAAAGATCAATAAGCCGCCCCGGCGTTGCGACCAGGATATGCACTTTATGCTTAAGCGTTGAAACCTGAATGCATTTATCAAAACCACCATACACCGCATACGGAACCAAGTCGGTATGCGCCGCAATCTTCTGTATCTCTGCCATGTACTGCATACATAATTCACGCGTCGGCACCAGCACAAGCACCTGAATGGCGTTCAGTTCCGGGTCAACTTTTTGAATAAGCGGGATCGCACAGGCGGCCGTCTTTCCAGACCCGGTTTCAGCAAGAGCGCAAAGATCCTGCCCTGAGAAAATGACCGGATAGGTCGCCTCCTGAATAGGGGTCATATCTTCATACCCCATCTTCTTAAGCGCCCTGAGAATATTTTCCGGAAGGTTAAGTTCAGTAAATTTCATGTGTTCCTATCTTTCTTTCCAGCGACAAAAATCATAATTCAGATAATCGTTCACCGCAAAGATGCAAAACTCGCAAAGATAGTATTTGTAGAAAACAAGGAATGGAAATTTCTGAAAATTTGTTGGAAACATAGTCTCCTGTGGCGTGTTTTCTCATTATTTAAAGTATTTTCTTTGCGTCCTTTGCACCTCTGTAGTGAACGGACACGTCGGCAAAACTGCCGTTAACGGTTTATACAATTATATTCAATTTGGTATATTGTAGCATAATATATTATGGAGTGTTAATACTATTCTCGTGTTCAGCATGAGTTATGCGCACGGTTAACACGAAGGAAAACGTGGGTATGCGGAGAGATGCCGGGACGCTGACGCTACCAGGACTCGACAGGCCTATTACTACAGAGGTTTGATGCATGAAGATCCGACTTATTGGGTTATACAAGGCAGCAGGCATGGACAAACAGGATTTGTCCATGCCACCCTAAAATTGCCTAACTTAACACGTATCAGAAAACAGGGAATAGCCTTATACCGCTTCAGGTACTACGTACGTAAGATGTACAGCAGGCCAAAGCAAACACTATTTTTGTTTTTTATTCTTTTCTGCAACGAACAACTCGTTTGCCTGTTTTGCCGTAGCATTCCCGTGTATGATTGCGTGCAGCGCCTTAATCATGGCCACCGGATGCTCGTTTTGCCAGATGTTTCTGCCGAGGTTTACGCCGATGGAACCCTTCTGCATCCCGTCATAAACAAATTCAAACACCTCAAGGTCTGAATTCGTTTTTGGACCGCCTGCCATAACTACCGGCACAGGACATCCGCCGGTGACCTTGTCAAAATTTTCACACCAGTACGTCTTTACCACCTTGGCCCCCAGCTCAGCGGCAATACGGCAACAGAGTCCGAGGTAACGGGCGTCCCGTTTTTCCATTTCTCTTCCAACTGCGGTGACGGCCATTACCGGGATACCGTATCTTTCTCCCTCGTCAACGAGCTTTCCCAGGTTCTTCAGCGTCTGATGTTCGTAATCGCTGCCAATGAAAACCGAAAGCCCTATCGCCGAGACGTTCAGTCGGATTGCATCCTCGATAGATGTGGTAAGGCACTCGTTGGCCAGGTCTTTTCCAACCATGCTGGTGCCGCCCGATACCCTGAGTATGATAGGCTTGCTGCCCTGCGGGTTTATCGCTGCGCGTAGAACGCCGCGGGTGCAAAAAAGCGCGTCGGCATAATCAATAATCGGTTTTATTGTTTCTCCCGGTTTTTCCAGTTTTGAAGTAGGTCCTTGAAAATACCCATGGTCGATAGGTAAAAACATACAATGACCATCAGGCTTGATGATCTGAGATAAACGATTCTTCATTCCCCAATCCACGACTTCACTCCTCCTGTAAAAATGTTAACAATTTCCCGAAGGCTTTTCAGGCCTGACAATTAAATACCCTTTCCCTATCAGCCAATGATGGAATTGATAGGTGGTATATTTGCAATTATCTTTGCAGATATTTCGTATCTTTTCATATTCCGGAGTTCCCTCTTTTTGCGCGTTCAGGTCCATCTGAACCGAACACTTTACATCATTGCAAAATTCCCTTCTCTTATAGTCTACGTATCCTTTGATTGACATAAATAATAGTCCTTAAATTGAATTAGGCCTTCGGTGACTTTTTTGTTCACACGCGGGGACACGGGCACCGTGTCCCTGCTTTACGTATACGTTTAAATACCGTCCCCGTCTTTATAGTTTTTCATAAATATTGCCATGACCTTCGATTCCGCCTCTGAGAGGTAGTCATCTTCTTCTTTATGGGGAAGAAGTGAAACCTCTTCCAGTTTGTTGATGCGTTGTTTGAGTTTTTGATTTTCCCGTAAAACAACTCTGAGTACCTCGGTTATGGGGTCGGGCAATTGCCCATGGTCCAACATGGCGCTATTATCCCCTTTTTTCTGGCGTTCGATAATCTTCCCCGGCACACCCACTACGGTTGCATGAGGGGGAACGTCTTTAACCACCACGGAGCCGGAGCCAATACGCGCGCAATCACCGATCACTATGTTGCCAAGGATGCAGGCGTTTGACCCAACGGTGACTTTCTTTCCCAGTGTTGGGTGTCTTTTGACCTTCTCCGTCGTTGTACCGCCGAGGACGACGCCTTTGTAAATAAGGCATCCTTCGCCAATCACGGCCGTTTCACCGATAACAACGCCCATGCCGTGATCAATAAAAACACCATGCCCGATCTCCGCGGCAGGATGTATTTCAATCCCACTCAAAAACCGGTTGAGATGCGAAATGAAACGGGAGAGCAACATCCAGCCGATGCAAGCATAGGGCATGCACGCCAGGATAGCATAAGAGTACTTCCAGCTTGCTTCTTGCCGCAGGGTCGTTTTGAAAGGCGGCATTGATGTCTTCTTTTATACGGTCAAACATTACAGTTCGTTGAACAAAACAGTGGAAAGGTATCTCTCGCCGGTGTCCGGCAACACCACGACGATCAATTTCCCTTTGTTTTCCGGTCTTGCAGCCACCTGTAATGCCGCAAATGCCGCTGCGCCGGATGAAATGCCCGCCAAAATCCCTTCTTCCCGCGCCAATTGACGCGCAACAGCAAATGCCTGCTCGTTTTTAACCGTAATGATTTCGTCGATAATCTTCGTATTAAGAACATCCGGGACAAAGCCGGCGCCGATTCCCTGTATCTTGTGAGGGCCAGACTTCCCCCCGGAAAGCACCGGAGAATCCGCAGGTTCTACGGCAACAATCTTAAGAGAAGGCTTCCGTTTCTTGATGACCTCGCCTACGCCAGTAATAGTGCCACCCGTGCCTACGCCTCCAACAAAAATATCGACCTTGCCGTCGGTGTCGTTCCATACCTCCTCCGCAGTCGTTTTGCGATGAATTTCAGGGTTTGCAAGATTTTTGAACTGCTGTGGCATAAATGCGTTTGGGGTATTTTTTACCAGTTCTTCTGCCTTGTTGATGGCGCCTTTCATGCCTTCAGAACCCGGCGTTAACACAATTTCAGCGCCAAATGCCTTCAGAAGCGCCCGCCGTTCAATGCTCATCGTATCCGGCATGGTTAATATGATCTTGTACCCTTTTGCCGCTGCGACGAAGGCCAGGGCAATGCCCGTGTTGCCCGATGTGGGTTCTATGATAATCGTGTCCTTCTTTAGTAAGCCGGACTGTTCCGCTGCCGTAATCATTGAGATTCCGATACGGTCCTTTACGCTGGACATCGGGTTAAATGATTCCATCTTTGCAACCACCGTCGACTCCAGACCCTTGGTAATGTTGTTCAACCTAACAAGGGGCGTATTGCCAATTGTTTTAGTAATGTCATCGTATATCTTTGCCATGATATCCTCATTAATTTGCGTTAATTAAATGGAAGAACAAGCCTTTATAACGATACTATTTAATGTCTTATAGTATCATAGTAAGAAGTTATTTCTCAAGGAATTTTTGAAGACTTTGAGTCTTTATTATTTTAACCGTTCAGCCGGGACTCAAAAACAGGGGGTAGCCATACGTAGGGCGAGGCTTTAGCCTTGCCTTTGGTTGGATGTATATATAGCCAAACAAGTCAGGTTTTCGAAACTTAAACCGGCAAATACAGGCGATTCGCTCTGTATTTTTCGAAAACCAGAAGCTTTTGGCTATAACCATGTCGTAGGGGCGGGGTTTCCCCGCCCTTTCCCGTGCAAACTATTCAAAAACGTTTGGCGTAGGCTTGCCACTCAGAAATAGGTAGTATTTTATGATTGGTGGCAGTCCTGCTCCGGCTTTGTAACAAGAGAAATGCGGTGCGGAAGAAAAGAAATCAAGAAGCAATAGAAGGATTATGATGCTAATGGTTACAACGGAACACTAAACCGGTGATTTTGGGGTTAAAATCTCTGCGACAAACGAAAAGGGCCGGCATAGCCGGCCCTTTGTCGTTGTGTAGAACTTAATAGTAAGTGATATTAAGCCTTTACTTGTACCTTCACATCTTTGATCAATTCGGGAGTGCCAGCAGCGCATGATAATTCTCCAGCGCCAGAGCCACCCTTTACGGCATCCATCGCCTTTGCCCCTTTCTCATCCATGACAGTTGCAAACCAGTACAGGAATGCGACAAAGAAGGAGCCACCCACGATGTTACCCAGGGTAACAGGAACAAGGTTCCAGCCAAACATCTTACCCCAAGAAATCTCAGGACCATGAGGCAAAAGGTTTGCGATTGTTAATATCGTCATATTGGCTACGCTGTGCTCCATCCCGGTTGTAATAAAGCAGAATAGACACCACCAGATCATGATCAACTTACCGGAATCGCTTGTGCATCTGCCAACAGCAGACCATATTGCAAGACATACGAGCCAGTTACAGAAGATACCCCTGAAGAATAGTTCCCACCATGGGCCGTTGCACTTATAGACAGCAACCTTTAGTATAAATGATTTCCATGGGTCTGGGGCAAAAATACCCGACACTATAATCATAAGTGCAAAAAGCATCGACCCACCCAGATTACCTACGTATGTCCAAAACCAGCCCAACATAGAATCACTCAGTGTTACAGTACCTCTCAGTGTACCCTTAAAAATGAGCAAATTATATCCGGTAAACAACTCAGCGCCACCAATAACTACTAGTGCCAATGCGATACCAAAGGTTGCACCGGCAACTATCTTACCTATCCCAGGATTAATTGCTGCAACAGGGGCAGCACAAACAAATGCCAAAATTACTCCAAACCCAATATAACACCCAGCCATTACAGAGAGTGTCAAGAAACCTATCAGGCTGTGTTTCATGCATGTGGCTTTCTTCAAAGACACTGCCGCAATAGTATCTACCGCTCCAGTATATAACATTAATTGTTCTCCTCTAAAATGTTGTTGTAAAGCGCTTTCAATACAACACTACATCTATCAAATACTTCCGGTACTAATTTCAAACTATCCACTTCAATCTGCTACGTTATTTAAAAATTTTGCTCTTTAAAACACCCCCTTTCCTAAACATAATCAGCCAGAAATAAAATATTCTGCTTTTTTCCACTTCTACCGCTGTTAAACCATTTTCCGCTCGTGCTTTCTCTGAAGCGTAAAAGTAACGCCACGCATTATTTCCATGCGCCGGGCGTTTTTGCGTGATCTTCAACCTGTTTCTTAAGCGCGGCATTTTCCTTTTCGGCAGTCTCCAGATTTTTCATGATTTCCAGGATAGTCGCATCCTTGCCGGAGAGCGCCTTCTTTGTTTGAGAAAGGGCGTCTTCCAATTCCCATATCTGCTTTTGCAGCCGCGCCCTTTCCTCTTCCAGCTTGACTTTCGCATCTTCAAGCTTCTTGTTTACCACCTTCAGAAGATCACCCTGATCCTTCGCAGCAGACGCGACCTTCTCGGCATCCTCTTTCTGGCGAGTCATGTCGGCAACGACCTTAGCCATTTCTTCCGTTGAACCAAAAGCCTTCTGCACCCTTTTCTGCAGTTGGTCCTGGAATGTTTTTTCTCTGATGTAGCCCGCATCCTTTGTTGTGTAGTACCTATTAATCATTTTGACCGCAAAACCAATATTCACAAAGAGCAATATCACAATAAGGGTCTTAGTATTGATAGATAAGCCCTTCGTCGTCTCATTTCCCATGTTTTTACTCCTAGTTCAGGGTATTTTTTAATCCTTGTTAAATTAAAAACCTTATCTTTCCGTTATATCCCTAAATACACCTTCTATGCGCACGGGTTTTCCGTTTTCATCGCGCACAAGGTTACAAGTTCTCTCGGAGATAAACCGCTCGCCGTTTTTTCTCTTGCAATAGGAGGTAAAGTCTCTCCAAACGCCCTCTTTCTCCAGCTTTTCAACCAGCTCTTTTCTATCGTCAGGATTAACGTAAACGTCCGCCATCCGTGTTCCGATAACTTCCTCCGGAGAACTATATCCAAGGATTTCAGCCCCTGCCTGGTTAATCCACGTAAACACACCATCAGCCCCAGGCTCACATTGATAAATCCCTTCTTTCAGAGAATTCAACAACTGCCTGTGGTGTCTTTCGGATTCCTGCAATTCTTCTTCAAGCTTTTTCCGTTCGGTGATATCTCTGAATATTCCCTCTTTGCGTGCCACTTTACCCTTATCATCGGTAACGATATGGGACGTGCGTTCCATATAAAAGCATTCACCATTTTTCCTTTTACAGATAGAGGTAAAACCCTTCCAGACACCGTCCTTCCTGAGCTTCTCATCAACCTTTGCGCAATCGTCCGGATTTACATAGATACTCTTTATCTTTACCCCTATTACTTCTTCCGGAGAACCATAACCAAGAATTTCAGCCCCTGCCTGATTAATCCATGTAAAAGCGCCATCAACTCCAGGCTCTGACTGGTACATGCCTTCTTTTACAGCATCAAATAACATCCGGTATCTCTTCTCAGACTCAACAATCTCCATCTCTGCCTTTTTTCTGTTTGAGATATCCCTAAGGACTCCGTAAATGTACAAAGATTTCCCTTTGTCATCTTTTAGCATACTGCTGGTGCGCTCTGCATAGAAGCTGTCCCCATTCTTCCGCTTGCAAAGGGACACAAAATCTCTCCACATCCCATCTTTTTCCAGCTTTTCACAGAGCCGTCTTCTATCTTCAGGGTCGATGTAAATATTCTTCACCTTTGTCCCGATTACCTCTTCAGGGGTGCTGTAACCCAATATTTCCGCGCCCGCCTTGTTGATAAACGTAAATACACCCTCAACACCGGGTTCGGATTGATATACCCCTTCTTTTAATGAAGCAAACAGTTCTTTATATCGTTTCTCTGAAGTGATGGTCTCTTTGGTCTTTTCATCCAACGACTTTGCCATTGCGTTGAAGGAATTGGCCAAGATACCAATTTCATCTTCCCTTTTAATGTCAACCCTTTGGGTCAAATCACCGCCCGCCATCTTCTGGGTAACTTCCGTCAGTTTGATAATCGGTATTGAGGCCTTTCTGCCGATCAGATATGCCACAACTACAAATGGGAAGGCAAGCACCAACAGTACGGAACTTATAATGTTATTAAGGTTGTAAGCAGCGCCATAACCCTCGTCCCTGTCAATTTCGACGACAACACCCCAGTTAAATTCAGGCAGCCAGCGCCACACACCAAGTACCGTTATACCGCCATAATCCTTATATCCCGTTCCATTGAACCCGTTATTTCCGCCAACGCACTGCTGAACGCCCTCGGTCAACTTACCTGTCTCCGGATTAACCATTTTCAACTCCAGGGCGCACCTCTTTTTTACCAATCCCATTTCTTTCAGGTGTTTAGCAAACCTTGATTCCGTAATCATGAAGCCATCTTTGTTTACCAGATAGGATTCGCACGTCTTCCCCACCATATAGCCCGATACAATCTCGCTCAGAATATTTACGTCTATCCTGAGTGCAAGAACCCCGATAGTAACCCCTTCTCTATCCTTCAGCGGCGACGATACAAACAAGGTAGGCAACCCCATCTCCTTTTCTCCAAACTCATTCGCAAGCGGAATCTCCGAATGCATCACGCTTGAAGCAAAAGCATTGCCCTGCATTGCCTGTTTGAAATAATCCATCTGGGAAACATCGCCCCCTATTTCCTCGTCAGCAGTGGCGACAGTAACAATTCCCTTGTCATCACTTACCAAAACTCCCTTATAACCATATTCACTCTTTAGCGATTCAAAATACTGAACGACTTCCTGATATTCCTTGTCTTCTTTTTTCATCTTTACCCATTTGCCAACGTAGGAATTGTTAGCAATTGCGCGGGCGTTCTTCAGCCGCTCGTTCATCCAATTGGTAACCAATTCGGTTTGCTTGTGGCCGATGCCGTCAAGGTCCCTGATCATTACTTCCTGCAGATCAGCCTGGATGCGAGGATAGGCTACTAAGCGTAATAAAACAAAGGGTAGCAACGTAAAGATGATAAGTAAAAAGGTTAGTCTGTTTTTTATCGAAATATACATTATATTTATCTCCGTTATTTAGTAAATTTGCACATCCGAGATTATAAAAAGGCCGTCATCGCTCCTTACCACCAGTGAGTGGGATAATCCCTTTTTCCCCACTTATTGAAAATAACACCGATCAACACCAGGACAAACGCGCCCAAAATAACGGGATTCAGGACATACATATAACCAACGCCCAATCCACCGGTCTGCACTGCAACATAAGCGGTTGCACCTGCCGGTGGGTGGATAGAGTAAGTCACCGTCATAAGCACAAGCGCAAGGGCTACGCCGAGGGCGATAGACCAAAACGTCGTGCCAAAAAAGTAATGCACGGTAACCCCAATACAAGCCGCCAGGAAGTGTCCCAGCAGCACATTTCTCGGCTGCGCCAGGGGGGCTTTATAAGCGCCATAAATCAACACGGCGCTCGCTCCGAAAGGCCCTAACAACATGGGACACTTCCAGAGATATGCTAATAACGATGTAACAGTTATACCCAAAAACGCTCCCCACAAGGAAAGCCACACCTCCCTTGAAGGAATTGCCGGATGCGGCGACCTGGGTAATTTTTTCACAAAAGCCCTTGCTTTATTTATCCCCTCAATTATCGGCATTTTTCTTTTCTCCCTATCTGAAGACCTTTTAAAAACCCGCTCAATGTCCTACATGACCTTCCCTACCCATCCCATCTTACCACAATACAACAACAGTAACCGTCTTAACCTCTGTGGTGTTGCTATCTTACAACGCCCGCACGTCATTTTCCATCCCCGAAACTTCCGAAATGGACAACAAGCTGCTTGCCGCTGCAATTTAGATAAACAATACTTCGAGTTAGGCACGGATAAATCCGTGCCTACAATTTTTCTTCCCCCCGGTTTATAGGCGTAGGTTTTCCGTGCCAGGCTAAAATCTGCATAAATAAAATAACGATTACAATAGCTATTCTCTTCTTATAGTATCCCTAACGAAAAATGTACCAACTGCGACTATTAAAAGAAAAAGCCGCTTATATTTTATATAAGTGGCTTTTTCACAACCTATTAACAATAATCAAACAGAACACCTTGTACTCCCCAGTCTTACCACATCCATTCACAAAAACATTACATAATGCAATCATACTTTCAGGATGGAATTATTCGCGGACATTGTCAGGGATTTCATGCTGCGGTCTGATTTTGTACTTTTTGATCTTTCTCCAGAGCGTCGTGGTGGATATCCCAAGCACCTGGGAAACCTTTGTCTGATTACCGCCGTATTTATTTAAGGCATCCACAATGGCAATCTTTTCCTGCTCAGCAAGGGTTGTCACAATAAAGGATTTTCTTTTATCACCCGCCATCATAACAGCGGGTATTCCCGCAAACTCCTCAGCAGGCAACAAAAGCTCCTCCGCCTGTATTTCCTCGTTTTTCGACAAGGCGACCACCCTTTCTATCGTATTCTGAAGTTCCCTGATATTGCCCGGCCAATCATACCTCATCATTGCATACTTTGCCTCGCCGGACAGTGTCTTTTTCCCCTTATTCAATTTCGCAGAAAACTTCTCCAAGAAGTAATCCACAAGCAGGGCAATATCTTCTCTGCGCTCCCGTAAGGGGGGAATGTGAATACGTATCACGTTAATCCGGTAAAACAAATCTTTTCTAAACCTGCCCAACTCAACGGCCTTTTCAAGGTTTTCGTTGGTAGCAGCAATGATCCTGACGTCCACATACAGCGCCTTATTTCCACCCACTGGGCGAATCTCCCCGTCTTGTAAAAACCGCAAAAGCTTCACCTGGGTGGAAGGCAGGGTTTCACCGATTTCATCCAACAAAATAGTTCCCTTTTGCGCCTGCTGAAACAGCCCTACCTTGTCACGGATGGCCCCGGTAAAAGCGCCTCTCACGTGGCCGAACAACTCACTCTCTTGCAAATTTTCGGGCAAGGCACCGCAATTAATTACCACAAAGGGACAATCCTTCCTCAGGCTGTTGTAATGGACCGCCCTCGCAATCAACTCTTTTCCCGTGCCGCTTTCTCCGGTTATTAAGACGGTGCTTTCCGTACGGCACACGTGTGAGGTTGTTTTGAGCACCTCCAACATCGCATTGGAATTGCCCACAATGCCTTCAAATTTATACTTCTCCTTAACTTCCCCCTCAAGATACCTTACCCTGTCCTTCAGGCCTTTCTTCTCAATCGCCTTCTTTGCAACCCGCAATATTTCCTGATGCCGGAATGGCTTGGTTACATAGTCATAAGCGCCTTCTCTGATTGCCTGTACCGCGGTGCTGATGGTACCATAAGCAGTAATCACCACCACTTCCGTCAGCGGGTTGGTGGCCTTCACTGCCTTGAGGACTTCCAGACCGTCCACTTTTTTCATCTTTAAATCCGTCACTACCAGGTCATACCGTGCCTCACCAAGCAACCGCTGCAGCGCCTCTTCGCCACTGCAAACGCCTTCTACGTGGTAGCCCTCATCTCTAAACGCTATTACGAGAGATTCCCTCATAGCGTCCTGGTCTTCCACAACGAGTATTTTACCGTCTTCCATAGTCCTTTATCATCCTGCTAAAATTATTGTTAACTGCCTCGTTTTCATCTCCGATAGGCCCATGCAGTTTGATATAAAAGGTAGTGCCCTTGCCTTCCTTGCTTTTCACGTCAATCGTTCCGCCATGATCGTCAATAATGCGCTGCACCATCGAGAGACCCAGCCCGGTGCCTTCCGCTTTCGTCGTATAAAACGGTTCGAACACCTTGCCCAGTTCCACAGAGGGAATTCCCGTTCCGGTATCCGCTATCACAATTTCTACGGCGTCCCTCAGAAACAGGGTCGTCTTTCTCACCATAATCTTAATCTGCCCGCCATGAGGCATGGCCTCCAGGGAATTGATAAACAAGTTCCACAAGACCTGATGAATCAGGTCCTTATCAACGTACACCCTGGGCAATACGCTCTCATAAACCTCCTTTATATCTATCTGATCCGTATACCGGCTATCCTGTTCCAGTAAGAAAACCGTGTTTTTAATGATACTCCTGATGTCTTGCAGGGCAAAAGAAGGCTCTCCCGGATGGGCAAAGGTCAAAAAGTCGCTAATAATCCTGTCAAGCCGCTCGGATTGGCCTATAATCATTTCCAACAAGTCCTTATCCTGACCCGTCAATTTTAAATGGCTATCCAAAATCCCCACCGAATTGCAAATCGCCCCCAGCGGATTTCGAATCTCGTGCGCAATTGCAGCAGCCAGTTCACCCATAGACGCCAGTTTTTCAGACCTGCGCACCTGCTCTTCCATCTTCTTTCTTTCCGTAATATCCCGCACAAACGCCCTCGTGCATATACATTCTCTGGTTTTGTTATTGTAAAGCGCCGTTCCATTAATCTCAACGTTGATTTCCTTCCCCATTTTTGTCAAAAACACCGTTTCCAGTTCGCTGCTCCCCCTCTCTGCAATTCGTTTAATGAGCCTTTTTATTTCGTCCCTGTATTCATCCGGAACAATATCCTCAAGCGTCATCACCTTCATTTCATCAAGGGTGTAGCCTAATTTATAGAGTTCCGTCTTGTTTACGTTGATAAATTTTCCCTCGGGACTAATCTCATGGATCATTTCCGGGGCATTTTCCACCAGATCACGGTACTTTTTCTCCGATTCCCTTATGAATAAAAAAAGCCGCGCGTTCTCGACGGCAATCGCCAGTTGCGGGGTAATCTGACTCAGCAAACTAAAATGCAATTCCACAAATGCGTTCTTTTTCCTACTTCCAAACGTTGCAACCCCAACGGGAATTCCTTTTGAAGCCAAAGGAAAACACACATAAGAGCTAATCCCTTTACGATACAATTCCCGGTCTATTTCGTAACTCCCGTCGCCGGTATCCCCAACAATAACGGGCACACCCTTTTTAACCGCAATACCCTGTGCCGTCGTATTGAGCGGATAGTCTCCGCCATTCAACCAATCGGTCGATAACAATTCCCCATCAACAATATGCGTGTCTTCCGTGGCGTATCCCCCCTCTACCAAACACGCCACGCTAAGCCAGGTAAAGTCTACGATGCGCTTCAACTCCCTATACATATTTTTATAAATTTCTTTGATATCCATACCGGAGGCGATGGTCCTGTTGATGCTATCTACCACCTCTTTTTCCCGCTCCACCTGTTTTTCTTTTGTAACGTCTTTGGATATCACCACAAAACCGATAGGCTGCCCATTTTCATCGCGACGCAGGGTAAACGTAACGTGGGCGGGAAAGACCTCGCCGTTTTTCCTTCTCCTCATCACCTCACTTTCATACCGCCCCGTTTTCAGCGCAATCGCCAGGATAGAATCGACCTTCCCTGACTTCACATCCTCATCCAGATGAAGAATCCTTACATTCGCCGTCCCGATCACCTCTTCCGGCCTATACCCATAAATCCGGCTTGCCCCTTCGTTAAATGCGAGGATATTGCCATCCAAATCCTCGGCAATAATAGAATACTCGGTAGAACCGGCCAAAATACTATTTAAAAAATGGGTGGTTGACTGTAATTTAAGCGTTCTTTCTTTTACGATGTTCTCGAGGTCCGTTGTATAGTTTCTCAGCTTAATCGTTTTTTCTTCAAGGGATTCGGCCATCACGTTGAAAGACCGCGCCAATTCGCTGACCTCATCGTTTTTCCCCCTGGACTTCACCCGCTGCCTCAGATCTCCGCTCGTAATCTTTTTTGTCGCCTCCGTTATTCTCAGAATAGGGGCTGAAACCCTCTTACCAAAGTAGAACGCAATCAACGTCAACGGAAATGCAAGCGCCAGATGCATCGTCAGCACAAATTTTTTTAGACTGTAAACCGCCCCGTAGCCTTCCTCAACGTCGATTTGCGCAAGCAAGCCGCAATCATACTCAGGAATCCAACACCACGCGCCCAACACCTTGCGGTTATCATAATTCACGTAGCCTCCCGCATTGTAACCATTTTCGCCACCCAGGCACCTCTGCACCCCATTCGTAAGCTTCTTTGAATGTGGCTCTACCACGCGCAACGCGAGCGACGTCCTTTCGCGCACCATCCCGGCCTTTCTTAATTCAAGGGTGAACCGCGACTCCGTCAACATATACCCCTCTCTGTTGATAAGAAAGGTCTCCCCCGTCTTCCCCAGCTTTGCACTCTTCATGATTTCGCTGAGGGGGGCAGTATCTACCCTGAGTATTACCGCACCGACCGTGCTATTATTTACGTCCGTTATCGGGGCGGATATAAACATCGTTGGGGTTTTGACAACAAGCCCATCACCCCTATCCTGCGTGAAATTTTGAATCCTGGACACGAATATCTTTCCATTCAACGCCTCTTTGCAATAATCGTAGTCCGCCATGCTTGCGCCAGTCATTTTCCGTTCCGACGAGATCAGCACAAGCCCATCCTGCGTTACAATATGCACGTCTTTAAAGCCATACTCCGTCCGGAGCATTTCAATATAATCATACACCGCCAGGAAATTTTTCACCCGCTCGTTTATGTTCCTGGCCAATACGGCAGACACGTTTCTGCCGATGACCTTTCCGTCATGCTTCCTTTCATCGAACCACATCTTTACAATCTCTGCTTGTTTTTGTTTCACGCCTTCCAGGTTTCGGATCAACGCCTCTTCCAAATCCATCTGCGCCTTGGGAAAGGCCACAAAACGCAGCAACAGCAAAGGCGTAAAGGAACACAGCAAAAATATGAATATGAGCCTGCGCTTCACGGACCGCAATGAAAGCATTTTAAATATCAGATTAAACATCGCGTTAGTCCCTTAAAAGCCTTATTTCGCAAATGTGTTGAAACAGAAAAACAAAAGCGCCCCGTGTAAATAAAGCGCTCTCTTCAGGCACGGGGGGGGGAACACCACCAAATTTATACAAACCATTTGTCCCGGCGAGGCGCTAATGCAATCATTCATCTTTATATTTCCTGAAATTACTTACCAGACCTGAAAATGAATCAGGCTTGTATCTCTCAAAATCTTCCTCATCAACGAATAGAAAATCACACCGGAGCTTCTTCTGCGTGGCGTTGACGTCTTCACACCATTTCTTCAGACGCGCCATCTTCAGCGGCACGTCAGGGTCTTCAAGGCCTTTTGTTTCGACGACAAACAAGTCCCTGTCGCTTGTTTTCACAATAAAATCAGGGTAGTAATGGGAAACATTGCCGTCCTTGTTTACATAGTCGATAGTAAAATGCACCGCCAGGTAATTCTTTGTATAAGACACAACGTCGGCGCACTTTTCAAGAAATGAGGCAAAAAGCAGTTCCAGGCGGCTATCGCCAATAATCTTGTTAAACAGGCTTTTCCGCGGAACAAGAAAGCCTTGCTCCCTGGCGACAAACGGGCGCGTCTGCCTGAGCCTGATGTAATCCCGTATCTCCGCACACCCCTTGTCCTGCACCGTTAATTCATTGATCTTCTGCTTAAAAGTCTCAACGATGGCACGGGTTGCCGGAAGTTCAGAGAGGTTACGGAGGGTATTCAGGTCGTCAATATCAACCGGAGCATCGAACAAGTGCAGGGATACAAAATCCTTCACCTTCCCGTAAAGCACATTGTACCCGCTGATAAGCCGCAGGTCTTTCATAATCATCTGCGTGAAATATCCGATAACGCTCCGGCAGTCCGTTACAGCGCTGGAATCAAGCAACGTTGTGTGGTTGATCTCCCCCGTGGTAATGTCCTTGAACACGATTTCCCGTTTCTCTTCCTCTGAAAACTGCCGGTAAGCGATCCTCCCGCACCCGAAGGAAGAAGGCTCAAGGTCTTCAAGCCGCTTGTATTCCCGGTAAATACGCGGCGAAAGGACGGGGATTTCGATATCCAGCTTGTCCACGTCTTTCCCGGTATTTTTATCGTCAACCTCAATGATAATCGGGGCATTGGGGGTAGCCCCGCTTCCCATCGGTTTCCGCTCCAGTTCAACGCCTTCGCACCTGATGGATTCCACAAAGTCCATAAACGCCTCAGTACCGATTACGCTTAGGTACTCGTTTGTATCCTCACCCGGATACATCCGCCGAATACCCCTGCCGAGGGTCTGTTCCGGGAGGATGTTGCTTTTCGCGGCGTATGCGCGGAGACCGACGATGGTGGTAACGTTGCGGACGTCCCACCCTTCCTTGAGCATAAGAACCGAGACGATCACCTTGTGCGGGCTGTTCCAACTGTCTATTTGATTTGACGCCTCGCGCAGCATCTTCAGTTCTTCTTTCCCCTTTTTGGTGTCGGCTTCGGACACCTCACCGTTGTTGTTGGTGTGAATGACCAGCACTGCGTCCTTGAATTCCGGAAAGTGCTTTTCAAGGTATTCGGCCACGTCGTCGCAGTTTTTGGTGTCGTCGGTCATAACGAAAAGCACCGCCTTCCTGCCGAGCTTTTCATGCTCGGCGTAAACCTTGCGCCATTCTTCGACGCCCAGGGCGATATAATCGGCGTATTTTTCCGTAAAACGGGAGGTTTTCACTTCGGTGAGCTTTGCCCTGCTTGCCAAATCGGGAAGCACGGGTCGCTTCACCACGTTTTGGGTAATCGCCTCCACCAGCGGATAATCGCACACCGTCTGAACGAATATTCCGCCGTTATTGTGCTTTGGCGTGGCGGTAACGTCGATTTGCAGAGAAAGAAAGTGGCCTTTCTGCTTGAGCCGGTTATGGATATCCTCAATGGATTTAAACCACGCCAGCCGCGAGTCGTGGATATGATGGGCTTCATCGTTGATGACGATAATCTCGTCAATCTCGCGGACAATCACGCCCAGATCAACCTTTGAATCGTTGGT
>CAYJPZ010000075.1:0-17331 GCA_964372185.1 uncultured candidatus Brocadiaceae bacterium | reverse complement strand
GGCTATATCCTTTCAGCCCTTTGGGCCTGCTGTAGAGCTGGTGTAGGGGCGAAACTTATGCCAAATTTGGTGTGAATGCATCACCGTATAAGCGAAGCCTGTGCTTTGCCCCTACGTGCAATTACATCACCCCAAATATTCCGGCTGCTTCCCGTAAATCGTTTACGATATAGTCCGCATTCTTTGAAATCTCATCAGAGACGTCGCTATGGGGATTTTTTACCAAAACGCATATACATCCCGCATTTTTTCCCGCTTGCATGTCAACTGCCGAATCCCCGATCATCAGGGACTGAGCCAGGTCAACGTGGTATTTATTTGCAGCGTCAAGAATCATCTTTGGCTTTGGCTTTCTGCAATCACATGCCACCCGGTATTGCTCTACGACGCCTTCCGTGTGATGCGGGCAATAATAGATACCGTTAATTGTGATGTCTTCCTTTTGCAGCATAGTGATGAGTTTATCATGAATAAGCAGCAAACATTTTTCATCAAAAAATCCCCTGGCGATGCCGGACTGGTTCGTTATGATGAAGACAAAATAACCCATTTTTTGAAAGAGACGAATGCCCTCGGCGGCATACGGCAGTAATTTCAACTGATCCGGTGAACTGAGGTAAGGCTCATGGACAATGATGGTGCCGTCCCTGTCAAGAAATACGGCCCTTTTATCTCTCACCTGAAAAATCTCCGTTTTCATGTTCTCCTGTGGCCGTTAGGCCACGGACGCTTCACAGCGTGTTTTTCTCTTTAACCGGAGCACAGATATATGCCCACCGGTCTACAATTACGGCGGAATTTATAATATCATGATGTTGAAGCTTGTCAAGACCGGATTAGACGCAGGTAAGGAAAAAAACAAACCGTCTATTTAAGCGGTTTTTGGGCTGGCACGGTTGAAACCGTGCCAACAAAACGGATGACAAAAATTGTAGACACGGATTTATCCGTGCCCGGCTTAACTCGACCCTGGAAAACTTATTTTCATTGACACATCCCCCCAATCCCCATTATATTCGCATTATGAAAGAAATAATAAAAGTAAAAAAACCAGTGCCTTTTAGACACAGACCCAAGGGATTAACCATCCTCTATGAAGACCAGGACGTCCTGGTTATTGATAAGAGCGCCGGCCTGTTAACGGTAAAAGCCGCGTATGAAAAGGAAAAAACGGCCCACCACATTTTAACCAACTACATACGAAAGGGCAGCCTTAAATCCAAAAAGCAACTTTATGTTGTACATCGTTTGGACCGCGACACCTCCGGCGTCCTTATATTTGCCAAGAGTCCCGAGGCGAAAGAGTATCTTAAACTACAGTGGAAGGGTGTTAAGAAAAGATATGTTGCAGTGGTGCATGGACTATTAGCTAAAAAAAGCGATATCATCACTTCATATTTAGTTGAAAACGATGATTATGAAGTCTTTTCGGTCAATGATTCCCGAAAAGGGGAATTGGCAAAAACCGGTTATAAAGTGTTAAAAGAGGCAAAGAAATTCAGCCTGCTTGAAATCGAACTCTTAACGGGCAAAAAAAACCAGATACGCGTCCACTTCTCCGAGAAGGGGCATCCGCTCTTCGGCGACTATAAATACGGCGTAAAAGGGGAGCCGAAGGGACGTTTAGCCCTCCATTCCCACACCATAACGTTTAAACACCCGCGCACCGGCAAAGAACTAACCTTCAAAGCAGAGATTCCACGGTGGTTTATGAGTTTTTTTGAAAACGCGCAAAGTTAGGAAGAAATGTTTTCTTTCAGTTGGTTGAGGAAAGGTTGATATTTCCAGGGGATGGCGTGTTTATTGTAGAGTTCCTTTATCATCCGGTAATACTTCTCGTACACTTCATGAGAAACTTCTTGATAATGAGGGTTGCAGTAAAAGACACGGCATCCCAGCGTTCTAAACTCCCGAATGGAGCAGTGATTGTCTTGTAGGAAGGGGCAAATATTGTCTGAAACGGCAAAGTCCGGAATGGGTGCGTGTCTGACGATAAAATCAATTTCTACGCCGCTCGCATAAAGGACGTGGTCAAATTCGCTGAAATTGCAGCACGTCCCGCAACCATTACAACCGGGATTCAACTGCGCCAGTTCATTTTCCAGTTGCCGGTACATGGCCGTCAACTCGGCGTCAAGATTTAGTTCTGAAACATCTTTCATTTGAATTTAGCCACGAATGGACACTAATTTGCGCGAATAGGCACGGACAAACAGGGTTTGTCCATACCACCCAAAATCGCTTAACTTAGCACGTACAGGGAATTACCCAGACTTGGTTGCGGTTGTGTCGTACTGCACAATGCAACCCTCTATGTCCGCCGGTGTATACAACTTCCCCTTACCAGCCCCCGGACAAGTATTTTGTAGTTTTTCCCAATCCTCCCTGCTCTCCAGGTTCGATGTCCAGAACGGAAATGTCCTGCACTGACCCGGCCTGACGCCATATATCTTGCAACCGTCGTCATACATCACACAAACGCCGTTTCCATATTCCAGGAGGCTTAACCTGCCGTTAATACTTCTCAAATAATTTTTTGCAAATGCCGCCGGGGTAATACCGAGAAAGGAAGCGATATTGCCCATTTCGCTTTTATTAACCCACACGGCGCCGGGTTCGCCTCTGCAACATCTGCCGCACCGCTGACATTCAAACCTCAATCCGTCTTTAAACCAGGACGGAGTTTTATCTTGATTTTTTGTGTTGTTATCCATTTTGCTCTACAACAGGCCCGAAGGGCAGAAAGTATATAGCCAGGGGTGAAGCCCCTGGTTAAAGAAATAATATAACAAGCCCCAGAGGGGCGATAGAAAAGGATTTTTAACATGGCTGGGACACGTATCTTTCCTAAAATTTATTTTGGGAACGAGAGAAGCTTTTATAACTTCATATCCTTACCATTCCTTCGGTTTGAATCCCTTTGGGTTCTTCACTTCCATTAAGTTCTCCCCAACCGCAATCACCACAAATCCCATTTTCCCCGCGTACGCCAGTATGCCTTCGTCCACGTATAAGCTTGCCAGGATGCCCACAATCTTGTTTTTTGCATATTCAGGAAAGAATCCCCGGAATTCTTGAATGTCCGCAACAAATTCTTTTACACCGTCACTATCGAGCGTGCTCTTCGTGCTATCAACAAACACATATTCACCTGCCACTGCAATAGCATCGTACTCCTTCGTTCTGCCGTCCGCGAGCTTCTTTTTTCTTCGTATCATCACATCAACCACCTCAAGGCCGAACTCTCCTTTTACTATCCTCGGTATGCTCGGAGCCACGAGGTCTTCCGTTATCGTGCCGAGCTTCTTCGCTATCTCGCCCCACTTGATATTCATCTGCCTTATCTGCAGCCGGTTTTCGTCCTTAAAGTCGCGCATCTCATCTTTGAAATCACTCATCTCATCCTTGAATTCCCTGAGTTCAGCTTCTGTACGCATCTGGGAATTGTAAAGTTTGTTAAATTCGACGCCGACGCTTGTTACAAACTCTTCTACGATTCGTTCAAGCCTGTTAACCCGTTTTTCTATTACTGGCATTGGAATGTCCCTCCCAATTGTCTCTTGCAAAAAACTATTTTGTTCGATATTAGATTTCTCAGAAAATGATAGCGTTATTATAACCCAAACAAGCCGGAAATTCTATAAAAGTTGAAACGCGTTGAACTAAGTCCAAAAACCTCATTCTGCACAATTAAATCCCCGCCGTTACCCCTCACTCAATACCTGATACACGGTTTCGCTGAGATCGGTAATTCGATAGGGTTTGGCAATCACGGCCTTAAATCCCCAGTTTCCGAAATCGGACATTGCTGCATCTTCGGAGTAGCCGCTGGAAACGATGGCTTTTACCTGCGGGTCAATCTCGTGGAGTTTCTTAATGGCGTCTTTTCCTCCCATTCCTCCGGGGATTGTCAGGTCCATAATAATCGCGTTGAAGGGGCGTCCGGCGTCTTTCTCCTTCTTGTATAAATCAATAGCTTCTTCCCCGTCACTGGCATACCCTATCTCATATCCCAATTTGGCTAACATCTTTCCGCATATGTCTCTAATAAGTTCTTCGTCGTCCATAATCAGGATTCTTCCCTTTCCGAAGATGGGTTTATCATCCCTGGACTTGGTGGGAATAACTTCTTTGCCTGACGCCGGAAGATAGATATAGAACGTTGTTCCAACACCCACCTTCGATTCCACAGAAAGGTAGCCGGCGTGTTTTTTGATAACGGAATATACCACGGCAAGTCCCAGTCCGCTTCCACCCTCCTTCGTGGTAAAATAGGGATCGAATATCTTGGTGAGGTGTTGTTCCGGAATACCGCCCCCCGTATCGGCAACCGTTATTTTAACGTATTTTCCCTGCATTATGGGAACGTTGCTTTCGGCATCGACGGTAACGTTTTCAGCGGACAATTTGATTATACCGCCGTTGGGCATGGCCTGTTCAGCATTGATGATTAAATTATGGATGACCTGGTTCATCTGTCCCGTGTCGATCTCAACGGGCAAGATATTCGGGGCAAATGAGAAAACACTCTTGACTTTAGAGCCTCTCAAAACAAAGTCAGCCGATTCCCTGATTAAATCGACTATGGAAGCGGTTTTTTTCACAGGCACACCGCCTTTGGCAAAGGTTAACAATTGATGCGTCAGGTCTTTTGCCTTACATGACGCCTTTTCAAGGTCGTCAAATACCCGGTAAATCCTGTCTTCCGGTTTCATGTTTATCTTTGCAAGCGAAATATTGCCCAAAATGCCCGTCAAGAGATTATTGAAATCATGGGCAATGCCGCCGGCAAGCACGCCGATGGATTCAAACTTGCTCGAGCGAAGGATTTCTTCTTCCCTCTTTTTTCGTTCGGCAATGTCGCGGACGATAACGATGGCCGCAGCCTGACCATGCCATATCGTCTTTGAAGCCGTTATTTCAACGGGAACCTGCCGTCCATTTTTTTGAAGAATAACCGTTTCGTATTGGAGACGGTAGGGCATTCCCTCAAGCATCTGCTTGTAGAGGTTGGTAATCTCTGAAAATTTATCAGGGGTAATAGTATCCTTGATGTTAATCTTAAGCATATCTTCAAGGGTATATCCGGTCATCTCTGCAACGAGTTTATTTGCATAAACGATGTCGCCTGTTATTCCCGTTATCACAATGCCGTCATTTGCATTTTCTGCAAGCGCCCTGAAGTTTTCAGAGCTTTCCCTCAGCGACTCTTCCATCTGCTTCCGTTCGGTAACGTCCCTGAACGTTGCGATGCTTGCCTTCTTTTCTTCCCAGGTTGTTTTTACAACGCGCATTTCTGCGATTATTTTTCCACCTCCCTTGCGATTGATTTCTACGTCTTCCGTCTTTCCCGGGGTGACCACGATAAAAAACATCCTGCCGACGAGTTCCTCCGATTTCAATCCCAAAAGCGCCTCGGCCGCCTTGTTGGCAAAGTACACCATCCGATCCCTGCCAATAACGACAATAGCATCCGCATTCGATTCGAGCAGCATGCGATACTTTGTTTCCGATGCCTGCAGTTGCCGCGTCCGCTCCGTTACCCGCTCCTCAAGCTGTTCATTTATCGCCCGCAATTCGCGCTGCATAAGCACCAAATCGCGGTTTTGCCGAACGGCGCTTTCGTAGGTAGAAAGGAGAATATTCAATATTTGACGGCGTCCTGAAGCTATGACGTAGCGTTCTCCTGCAAAGGTGACCTCCAACCCCTTCTCGCCTTTTTCTTCCTCTCGCCCCGCCATTGAAATAAGGGTTTCGACCTTGTTCAAGAGATAGCTGTCGTCATAGGGCTTGGTAAAATAGCCGTCGGCAACGATCGCCGCCTTGTTAGCCACGTCCCTCCTGTCCATTAATGAGGTGATAAAAATAATGGGTATCTTCTGGAGTCGTTCATTCCGCTTGATCTCGTAAGCCAGTTCATAACCATCCATTACCGGCATAAGTATGTCGCTGATAATTAAAGTAGGCATAATTTTCTGGGCTATTTCGAGACCCTCTCTGCCGTTGTTCGCAACCACAACCTGATAACCCTTGTCCTCAAGGAGGTACTTGAGGCATTCCGCCTGCGTAGGACTGTCTTCTACAATAAGTATACAGCGTTGCTTGTTATCAACAATGCTACCTACCCTTGCGGCAAGAATATCCTGAATGCGCGTCAGCAGCAGGTCTTCATTGTACGGTTTTACAACAAAATCATCCGCTCCGCACTCCAGTCCCCGGATAATTTCCTTCGGATCTGAAAGCTGTGTCAGGAGAACTACTGGCACTTCTTTCAGGATGGTATCAGATTTTATGTGCCTGCAAAGCTCATAACCGTCCATCACCGGCATGAGGATATCGGCTATGACAATCAACGCCTTTTGTTTTCTTAAAAAATCAAGCGCCACTTTTCCATCGCCAACGGTGGACACGTCGTAGCCCAGTGGTTTGAGGATTGATTCCAAATGTCTTGCCTGGGTCATACTGTCTTCAACAATCAAAATAAAACCATTGTTTTGCATACGATTTTCCTTTATAAATGCGTTCTTATTCCCCGTATGGCAAGTGTTCCCGCTTGTCATAACATGATTCCTTATTTACCTGAAAAACCCTTTTTTATTTGATTTAGTTCGGCTTGGTTATAAAAAAACTGAGAGGCAAACACCCTGTATTTTAAAAAGTTCGTGTTTCTGTCTGTTAGCTTGTAAGTCTTGTATAATAAGGGAATCCAGTTGATGATAAAAATATTTTCTGGAACATATTAAATGGCTACTCACTTTCCTTTTCCTTCACCAGTTCTTCAAGCATAGCAGGTATTTTTTCCAAAGGCAGCACGTGGGTTGCCGCGCCAAGTTTTACAGCCTCACACGGCATGCCGTAGATAACACAACTTTCTTTATCCTGGGTAATGGTTACTGCGCCATTTCTCTTCATCATCCCCATCTCATAAGCTCCATCCCTTCCCATGCCCGTCAGCAGCACGCCTATCGCCCCTTTTCCATAAACTTGGTTAACGGAGCGAAAAAGATAGGAAACCGAAGGACGAACGTAGTTTTCCGGCGCATCATAGCTCAGTTCCATTCTGCCATTGCTTCCCACCCCCAGGTGAAAATTGTCAGGCGCAAAGTATATGTGGCCGGGAAGCAAGTACCCTCCATGAGTTGCAATCTGAATGGGAAGAACCGTCGTCTTCCCAAGCCATTCTACCATACCTTCCAGAAAGTTCTTTGTGATGTGCTGAACGACCAGCAAGGGAACAGGGAAGTCCTTCTTCAGGCATGAAAATATTGACTGCAAAGCGGGCGGCCCCCCGGTAGACGCCCCGATAGCGATAAGCTTTATCTTTCGTTCTGCTTCCGGCAAAGACACAGGACTACCCCTTGCCCGTCTTTTGCTACTCCACCTTCTCACCACCTTTATCTCGGACATCAACCGTATCATTTCTATAAAATTTTCTACGGTTTCAGCGTCGTTTGAATTGCCCGTGGCATCAAAGGGCTTCTCTATAACGGCAACCGCGCCTGCATCCAGGGCATGGAACGATTTCTCAACGTCCCCGCACTGATAACCCTCCACTATGATGACAACGGGGACAGGACACGTTTCCATAATCCTCCGGGTCGCTTCATAAACCCCCATCCGCTGTATACCGCTGTCTATGGCAATTACGTCCGGTCTTCTTTTTTGGGCAAACGCAACGGCCTCTTCCCCGTTCACCACCATGCCGATAACGCACATATTCCCCGTCTGCTCAAGGATATGTTTCATTTGCCGGCAAATTACCGGGGAATTGTCTACAATCAGCACATTTATCATAAGCAATGATTCTCTTTTGATTTAAAATTACGGATTAATTTAACCGTGTAATGAATAACGAATATCGAAGTTCGATATTCGTTATTGGACTCCGCGCAAAAAATATCAAAAACAACTTAGCGCTTATGCCCCCGCTGCTCCCCAGCCCTCCTGCCAGATATCACACCAGCCGTCTCACCGCATCCAGCAGGTCGCTCTGGTCAAAGCTGCTTTTTACGATATAGGCATTTGCGCCGACGTCTATGCCGCGTTCACGGCTTTCTCTGGTTTCAAGTGACGTCACAAGCACCATGGGCATATCGGCAAGCTTCTTGTCGCTTCGCACCTTCGCGGTGAGTTCGAAACCATCCATACGCGGCATGTCAACGTCGGAAATAATCAGGTCGAAATCTCCAACCTTCAGCATCGTAAGGGCATCAATTCCGTCAACCGCTGTTTTAACGCGATATCCCGCCGATTCCAGGATGCTTTTTAACAAAACCCTCGAAGTGATTGAATCTTCCACCACCAAAACAGACTTAACCTCACCTTTGATTTCTTCTACAGCAGGCGAAAGAAGAGACGTTGATGCATTCATCAGAGACCGCGCGACGTCTGACACATTAAGAACCGGGACAGACTTTCCTGATCCGAGAATCGCTACACCGGCGATATTGCGCACGCGAAGCAGTTGTTTGCCAAGCCCTTTGGTTAGCACCTTTTCTTCGCCCAGCACGGCGTCCACACCAAGCGCCATGCGCTTTCCCCCTGCTGTTACAACTAAAACCGTTAAAAAAGAGGAACTATTTCGCGCTTCTTTTGGTTGAGGCAATTCAAGAATACTGCTGAGCCAAACAAACGAAACGGGAAGGCCGTTTACCAGCACGGCGTCCTTATTTTCAACCGTCACGATTTCAGCGACCTTAATCCGCAACGTCCTGTCAACGTTCATCGTTGGGACAACGATTGCCTGATCTGATACCTGCACGACAATCCCCCCCAGCATAGCGGCGGTAAGCGGCACAATCACGCGAAACGTCGTACCGGTGTTGATATCCGTTTTTACGGATATGCTGCCGCCAAGCCGCTCGATTTTTTCACGCACGATGGCAAGCCCCAACCCCCGGCCTGAAATGTTGTTAACCATGGAACTCGTGGAGACCCCCGAGTGAAAGATAAGAGACGTCACCTCTTCCTCTCCGAGCGCTTCGGCTTCTGCTTGTGATAAGATACCGCTCCTCACTGCAACGGACTTCACTGCCTTCAGGTCAATTCCCGCGCCGTCGTCCGAGATAACCACCTCAACCTTTCCGCCTGCAACCGGCAAGACGTCGATGGTAATGACGCCGCGTACGGGCTTTTTACGACTCTCTCTCGTTACGGGTTTTTCGATACCGTGGCCGATACAGTTTCTTATCAAATGGATAAACGGATCCTTCAGTTCATCGAGGATGCGCTTGTCGATCTCAATACCTTCTCCACGTATTACCAGTTCCGCCTCCTTCCCCTGTTCATGCGCAATGTTGCGGACAAGTAGAGGAAGACCTTCCAAAAGGACTGAAAAAGGGAACAGGGTGACGGCTTTGGCGCCGGCAAGCAAATCATCAACCATCCTGTCAAACATCTTGTGATACATGCCGGTTGTTTTTAAAAATTCTTGCAATCTGCTTTCGATCGATCTGATGTGGTTGCTCTCCCAGGCAAGATAATCTTGCAGCTTAGCCGCCGGCGATTCGCCCGTTAGCCCCTTATCACCAGCGCCACTTCTTTTCTTGCCGTTCCCGGTTTTTGACAGCTCCAGGTAAATATCCGACGATTCTTTTTTCAAAATATCCAGCATACCGGCAACGTCTTTAAAGTTTGACAAGCATTGCCCCACCATCTGCCGTGCGGTGAGCATTTCTTCGGCCTGAAACAAGAGAGACCACAACTTACCGGCTGATATCCTAACGGTCTCAGGCAAGGGGGCGCGTTCTTTTTCCAAAGGTGTCTCTGCGGCTTTTTTCACTTCCCCTTTGTCCTTTTCCTTCTGAGGAACAACCTGTTGAGCAAGTTCAGACGCGCGTGCCTCCTTTTGTGCTTCACCTTTGGAGGTCACATTTTCCAGACGTGAAAGTTCTTTCACCAGTTTTTGAATATTCCCTTTTACGATTGAGGATTGGCTGGGGTCTGTTGTGAGAACAAGCGTGCGCAGTATGTCAATTGCCCGGTAAAAAACGTCAAAAAGGCCCGGCGATTGTTTTACACCCTGTTTTTTCCATAGAGAAAATATCTCCTCGATAGACTGGCAAACTATCTCGGCGTCCGTCGCGCCGACTGCCCGTGAGGCGCCCTTGATGCTGTGCGCGACCCGAAAGATCGTTTCGACAATCTGCTCTTTTCTTTCAGAAGACGGTAATTTCTCCAGTTCAAGCAGCCCTGATGATAAGCTATTAAGATGTTCCTCCGCTTCAATCCTGAACGTTGCTAAGAGGCGTTTCTTAAAATCACTTTCCCGTTTATCCATGTGGTAATTTGATGAAGGTTAAATTGTGCCGCCCCTATGGGGCAAAATAATCGGTGTTTCTCTTTACCCACCGCTTGCGCAGTGGGCTACGGTTGTCACACCCCGATGGGGTGCCTTTATCAAATCTAATGCCCGTTAGGGGCAACACAACCGTAGCCCACTGCGCAAGCGGTGGGAAAAATGGCAACACAGTAAAAAGCCCCGTAGGGGCGATACACACATCTCACACATTAAAATATCCCCGTATAGGTTGTGCCGCCCCTACGGGGCTAAAACAATCGGTATTTCTCTTTACCCACCGCTTACGCAGTGGGCTACTATTGTTACACCCCGATGGGGCGTCTTTTGTATAGACAGCAGCCTCTGTTTTTCGAAAAAAGCAAGGGTTTAATACCCCGTATTTTCCCTCATTCCCAAAATCCAGCTTTAGAACATGCAGACTATTATCAATTTCCCCTTGTTCATTACGCCCCTTGCTTCAACTCGTCCCTCTGCGTTCATTGCAATCTTTGTGGTAAATTAGGCCTTTCGGCGACTTATTTGAGTGCACACGTAAGGACACGGGCACCGTGTCCCTACTTTGAAATTCCTATACATTAAATCATCACCTAAATCTGTGTAATCTGTGAAATCTGTGGTTTCAAACGTTTTGCCATGCCTCATCCCGCTAAACCTTATACCGTTCCACGATCTTCTTCAGCCTTCTTCCAAGATCCTGGAGGCTTCGCACCGTGGCCTCCACCTGCTTTGTGCTGGATGCGTTCTGCGTGGTTGCGTGCTTAATGTTTACCATTGCCAGCGCCACCTGATCCATCCCAACCAACTGCTGTTGGCTGGACGCCGCAATCTGCGTTACCGCCTGTGACGCCTCTGCAATGCTCTTGTAAAGTTCCTTAATGGCGTCTCCCGTGCCGGCAGACTGATTCACCGCCGATTCTACCGTCTTGCTTCCGGTCTCCGCAGCCAGCACTGCGGCGGCGCTCGCTTTTTGGATATCATTCAAAATCCCCCGCACCTGTTTCGTCGCCTGTTTTGATTGCTCGGCATGGCTCTTGATCTCCTGCGCCACCACGACAAAACCTTTCCCGTATTCACCCGCCTTGGCCGCCTCAATGGCGGCATTTACCGCCAGGAGGTTCGACTGTTCCGCAAGGTCGTCGACGGTGGCAATAATCTCCCCGATGGCCTGGTTCCGTTCGCTCAGGCTTACAATGGTTTCAGCGATATATTCCATCTGTTCGCGAAGCCGTCCGATCCCATCCACCGTCTCATATACCAATTTTGCGCCATTTTGTGAGACCTGCACCGCATTTTGGGCAAGCGATGACACCTGAGAAACCTTTTGTGAGGCAACGTGCACCGTCTGCTTTACCTCTTCAACGGTTGACGTCGTTTCGGTGACGGATATAGCCGTCTCTTCAGAACCTGCGGAAAGCTGCGCTACCGTAGCGACAATCTGGTTTGAGCTGGAGGCCAACACGTTCACCGCATCCATGATCTCCCGTATCTGTCCCTGAATTTCACTTACCATCGTGTGGAACATCCCGGTCATAACGCCCACTTCGTCCCGCCTGCCATTATGAGGTATCGTGATAGTGAGGTCCCCATTTCCAACTTTGACAATCTGTTCAGATAATCTCCTGACAGGATAAGCAATACTCCTTGCCACAAAATAGGCAATAACCGCCACAACAACGCCTATAGATATTCCTATCAGGATGATCCTCAATGCCAGAAGCTTTACCGGGTAAAACGCCTCGCTGTCATCAATCTCCGCCAATACAAGCCAGTCTAATCCAAACTCCTTTTTCAGTCTATCACATAGAGATGCCCCCACAACAGGCACGCCTCTATAGTCCGGATAGATCCCCGTCATCGTGACGCCCTGACCCTGAAACAATTTTACCGGTTCACTGTCGACCCTTACATTTAAAGCCGCATTGGGTATGAACCTCGATTCCGTAAGCATATACCCCTCTTTATTGACGATATAAACCTCACCGGTGTCGCCCATCCCCTTTCTATTCATCGTAATCTCATTAATTCCACTCAGATCATATTGGTTAACGATAACGCCGATCAATTCCTTTGTCGTCTTTGTCGTGAGAGGGGCAGAAATTGTTATAAAATCTTTACCCTTTCGTTCGGCACGGTAAACCAGTTGAGTGAAAATGCCTTTCTTTCCTTCAATAAAGCATTCAACACCCGACTTATCCTTTCCAACATTATCCTTTTCAGAAGAGGCAGCCACTTTCCCTTCGAGATTAAGGACAAAGGTCTCCTGACAATCGGGGTCAAGCGGCTTTTTATTTTCCAGTAAATGCCGATTGAGTTCCTCTCCCAACTGCTTTGCTTCAGGACATTTTTGATTCATTTTTTCAAGGGTATCGCGGATGAAGCCGTCCGAGCTAAAATCCAGCACCCTCCCCCCCTTTCCCTTCAGGTAGAGAACGATTGCAACCTCTCTTGATTCCGCAATCGTTGTCAGGCTGTCGATAAACTGCCGTCGCATTACCGCCTTGCCGGAAAAGTAGCTCAAATATCCCAGTATTGCGACAGGGACGAGTGAAACCACTATGAACAGCAAAATTAACTTGGCCATTAAGCTCTTATTGATAAAATTCATCATTTTTCTCCCTGTAGTTCAGATATCCACCTGTTCGTTCACCACTATCTTTTTATCGGACAATAAGGCCATTCCATTGAAAATCACCATCCGGTCATTCGTAATACCCACAAGGTATTCCTCCTGGATGCCAGCCAGGGCAGGAAACGAAGGCTGTATCTCGCTCAAAAACACCCTCCGCACACCGGCAACGTCATCCGCTACGATACCCAATTCCATCTCATCAGAGCAAAGAATAATAACTTTATGAGCGCCCTCTATTTTTTTTGGGGGAAAGTTAAAATACTTTTTGATATCAATCACAGAAAGGAACTGTCCATGGACGTTGATAATGCCAAGAACAAAAGAAGGCGTACAAGGGATTTTTGTCAAATCGTTGAGGGGGCATACCGCGCGCACATATTGAGCCTCAACGGCATATCTTTCAGAGGTGAGATGAAATTCTACGACATCAATACTTTCACCGGGATCCGGCTCCCTGTACTCGGCAGAAAGCGTCTTCGCCCTTGCCTGAAGGATATGCTCCTTTTCTTCCCCGCGATGCTGAATGCCATACTCAAGCGCGTTTCCGGCAATTTCAATACGCCGGTGGGCCTCTCCCCAGTCAATGGCCTTTTTCTTGCCTCCCCTTGCCATTTCCTTTTTATCCTTCATGACGTTTTCTCCATGATGATGTTTGCTTTTTTATAGCCCCGAATTAACAGGCCGCTCCTACGGAGCTTTATTGATGTTTCAAATTCGTTGCTACAAACAGGTCGCCCCTCCGGGGCTATCCTTCGGTATTGCTTTTACAAAAACGGTGAAACGCGAAAATAACGGAATTTGACGATTTACCGTTTATGCAAATTGAATGGTGGGCAATGCCCACCCTACCCCTGTACTAAGTGCAATGTCCATCAAACCTGAAGGTTTGAGCTACATCAGTTTCATTGCGGAAATAATCTCCATGAGCCTTCCTGCGGTAATACCCTCTGATTCGGGAACCATCTCGTCAGACTTACGCGCAGAGACAAGATCGTAGGCATTTTCTAAATACTTTCTTGACATCTTACGCTTCCCACCTCTCATCAGGAGATTGGCAAGGACAAAATGGGCAAGCGCAAAGTGAGGGTCGAGATACAATGCCCTTTTCAGCAACGCAACGGCCTCTTCAACGAGATCCTTTTCCATAACTATCGTGGCAAGCAAATAGTAATTAACGGCACAGCACTTGTCGGCAATAATAGCCTTTTCACACCACATTTCCGCGTCATCCAGCTTACCCTGATTGGCGCATATACGCGCCAAAAGAGTGAGAGCCTTCGGATTGTTCAACTCATACTCCGTCCAGCCGGCAATTATTTCTTCTACTTCGGTATAGCGTCCCTGCTCAAACAAAAGCAGCGCATCGTCATACGGCGTGCGCTGCTCTTCCGGCCCGGTCCGTTCCCCTTCAATGCTTTTTGCCAAATCACGGCAGAAGGTATCCCGGGTGCCGGAGGATGCACGACCCTCAGCGGGCAACTGAAATATCTTAAGGTTGTTCTCACCGGTATTGCAAAGGACTTTTCTTTCTCCGGCGACCTGTTTCCCTTTTGCCCCTTCTTCGATAATCCGGCCTTTGGTCGATTTTTGGTAAAGGGTTGTTCCATGAAAATGGATAGCGACAAAGGAGGAGCCGGATAATTTAATTGATTCCGTCAGACTGACAATGAGCAAACCATTATCGGTAAGTGTCTGATAAAAACCGTTAATGGCTTTCTTCGCGCATTCGGGAGAAAAATACATAAGGACATTTCGGCAAAATATCATATCCATCGCATAGACGTTGTTAAAAGGCGATGGATAAACGTCCTCGGCCAGGTTTAGATGTTTAAATACCACCATCTGATTGATTGAAGGAAGTATTTCATAATAACCATCCGCTGTCTTTTTAAAATAACATTCCTTAAGCCATGTTGGGGCATTCCGAAAAGACCATTCAGCATATTTGCCGGCCAATGCCTTCTTCAGAGAGTTAGAGTTTATATCGGTGGCTAGGATAGTTATGTTCCAGTCTTTCCAGTCCGCTATCATTCGGGTCAGCAAAATGGCAATGGAATAAGGTTCTTCACCCGTGCAGCAGCCCGCGCACCAGATTCTCAGGAGTCTTTTACCGTTATTCTCTCTTGAGCGGATGAGCGGCGGCAGGATATGCTCTTCGAGGACGTCAAAGCTTGCCTTCTCCCGGAAAAAGTAGGTTTCTCCAACCGTGAGATAGTCGGCCAGCCGCTCTATATGACTCTTCTGTAATGGAAACGACATGAGCCATTCAGCAAACGCAACAACATTAGTAAAACCAAGCGCAGGGGCGGCTTCGCAAAGAATACGCTCCAGGTCCGCCCGCCTGTCTTCCGGGAAATGCAACCCCATCAGCGTCGATATGCGTACACTGACCTGTGTAAAGAGGTCTGGAGAAATAGTGCTGCTCACTTCAAATGTCCCTTATTTGACGTCCGTGGAGAAACGAATTGCTGTGCTTCTCCACAAAGGTTTAAAATGCTAAAACATTAAATTGTTTTTACAAAAGAAAGAACGTTCCATAAAAAAGAGACAGTTTACCGCAGAGGGCGCGGAGAACGCAGAGAAACAGAGTGCAAACCTGCGTAAATTTAGCCACGAATTCACGCGAATTCACTTACACCTTGCCGAGTGCATTACACAACGTTTTTTCCTCTTCAAGAGACAAAAAGGTGTCGATGTCATGAATAAATATTATGTTGTTTTCAAGCTTTATCACCCCTTTTACGTATTCGATGTGCGGAAGAATTTTATCCGCCATGATAACCTCCTGATCCGGGCGTTCAACAACGCCGCCCACTGCATCAACCACAATGGTAACGCTTATTTTTGACGTCTGTAAAATAATAAGCTGGTCGTGCAGGCGGGGTTCCCTTTCCGGCAACCGAAATCGTTTACGAATGTCAACAACCGGAATAATGCGTCCATGTACGTTAATAACGCCAATAACGATCTCCGGCGCATGGGGTAGGGGGGTAATCTTAACTACGTGGATAACTCTTTTTACCACGGAAAGCGGCAGCGCCAATCGTAGGGCGTCCAGGTTAAAGATAACGAGTTGCAGGGAAGTATCCATAGTTTGGTACGGTTATTTTTGAGTAAAAAAAGGTAATTGTTTAATTAAACGTTAGTTCCATTAGGAACGAACTATTGGTAAAAAAAGAATGTCGAACGACATTCGTCATTCCTTGTTCGATATTCGATATTCAAAAATTCCTTAATTTCTCTGCGTCCTCCGTGTCCTCTGCAGTGAACTGTTTCTACCCTCGTAAATTGCCCGGCAAGAAGCTACGTTAAATCTTCTACCTCTGAACGGGGTACGCGCATCATGAGGCTGCTGACGGCTTCCAATGGATTCTTTCCGGTAAAAAGCACGTGATATATCTCCTGCGTAATGGGCATCTCCACGTTTTGTTTGCGGGAGAGGGATATCACGGACTTCGTGGTCCACACGCCCTCTGCAATCTGAGCCATGCTTTCAAGCACTTCTCCCAGGTTTCGTCCCTTCCCAATCTGCTCGCCAACCCAGCGATTACGACCGTAGGGGCTGATACAGGTCGTTATCAGGTCTCCCAAACCGGTAAGGCCGGAAAAGGTGCTCTTTTTCGCCCCCAATACGACGCCAAGGCGGCTAATTTCCGCAAGCCCTCGCGTAATAAGGGCGGCCTTCGAGTTGTCACCAAATTTCAGACCATCGCATATCCCTGACGCTATCGCTATAACGTTTTTCATTGCCGCGCCTAACTCAACCCCCAGCATGTCGGGATTCGTATAGACCCGGAATCTGTCGGTAGTAAAAGCCTCCTGCACCACCCGTGCCAGATCGCTGTTTTCAGACGATGCAACAACCGTGGTGGGCAGCCCACGCGCGACCTCTTCCGCATGACTTGGGCCTAGCAGCACGGAAATGGGCTGACTTCCCAGCACGCTGGTAATCATAGCGCTGGGCCTCATAAGCGTATCATTTTCAATTCCCTTGGTAACGCTAACAATGTGTACCCCATCAGCATACACCTTTTTGAATTTCGTAAGCACAGACCGCAGATAAGGGGTTGGCGTTGCAGACACGATAAGCTGCGTGTCCATTAACGCAGGAGAAATATTTGAAGTAATGTTTATCTCCGGAGGGATAGAAATACCTTTTAAATATTTACTGTTTTCTCTTTTTTCTCTCAAGTAATCGGTGTAAACATGGTCGGAACCCCAAAGGGTGACGCTGTGACCTTTTTTACACAGTAAAATTGCAAGGGCAGTTCCCCACCCACCGCTGCCAAGAACCGTTATTTTTTTATGAGTTGACATTTTTGTATTAATTTAACGTATAGAAAATTCAAAGTTAGGCCTGAAAGGCCGACAGGATATAGCGGGGGGTGAAGCCCCCTGTAAA
>CAYJPZ010000074.1:0-17500 GCA_964372185.1 uncultured candidatus Brocadiaceae bacterium | reverse complement strand
AACTTGTATCCGGAAATATGCCAATGAAAAATCACACCCTTTATCCGGTAGAGACTCAAAGTATAATATGCCCATCTTTTTGTTTTATGCTGTTTGATCAATCCAGATTGAACCAAACTGCCCAGTTCCCGGTTCGCGGTAACAGAATCAATATAATTAAGCCGTTGATATTCCCGGTTAGTGATTTGTGCGTTATGTTTCAAAGAGACAAGCGACTTCCTCTGGCGATCATTAAGAGCCTGGTAGGTTGGGTTGAGTGAACAGACTGTGCCAAATGAACTTTTTTATTCCCAAAGTGGGGGAGAACCCTTAAATATTGCCCATTTTAGCCTGATTTCGTTGCATTTTGTGACATTTCCACCCTCAAAGTGGGGAAGAAATATAAAAAATAGCGGAAAATTATCCATTTGACCCAGTCTGGAAACGAAACCCAACATTTTTAGGTTGGTGTTAGGTTTCACTTCCGTTCAACCCAACCTACGCTACTACGCTACTGCCTTTGGATTGATGGCATAGAAAGAAAATTGCAAATGCTTTTATAGCCCTATTGAACATTATTGGAAAGGGAAATGAGTGTGAAAAGGATTTTATAATCCGAAGGGGCGTCATTATTACCGCATATCGGCACACAATTAATCTTAACCCCATACGGGTGGCATATTTTCGGGATGCCCGTGATATTTCACCCCTTCGGGGTTAGATATTTTGTTGCGTTCTTTTCTATAATCATGTCATCCCTTCGGGATTTTTTGTGCGCCCAACCATTCAGATTGCTTCTTGAACGCATTGACAATAGCGTTACTCATCCATGATATCAAAACGGGGATTGGATTGTAAATCTTAATCCGCGGGATGTGGCAGGCAATGCCTACCCTACATGGCTGGTTTCGTGTAGAGGATGAGACATTCTCCCTGACAGCCAGGTGTGTAAGCTTAATCCATTGTAAATAGGATTGTTCATTGCGTATGCTATAGCGCTTTAGGCGAATGGTATTTTGCACCTGATCCAGCAATTTAGGTTTTGTTGCGCCTTGTGCATGTTGGTTATTATTTCCAATCATTTCTACACCTCGTATTTCAAAATGGGTTGACCGATTAAAAATAGTTTCAAAAATTAAGTGGTTTTGCATTATACTATAAGTAAGTCGCATAACAATAAAAGTTAACGGGCGAGAAGGAGGCAGAACGGGTGTCACAAATACGGAGATGGCTTGGCCGGTGCTCAATCACGCTTGGCTGGTGTTCATTCGCGCTTGGCTGGTGCTTAATCGCGGCCGCTGGGATCATCGTTGCATATCCGCGTGCTGTCCCGCTCTTAAAGTTCGATCCGCTAGTAAATGCTCTCCCGGCCGGTGTCCTAGTGGCGCTGGGTGCCCAACTTCTTACGCAAGGCAAAAACCTCAGGGACATACGAGAAAAGCGCTCCCTCTTTTTCCTTGAGTCATGCGTTGAAGCATACGAAGAAGCACGCAAGCTTTTAGAGGACGGAAACAACGAGCGCGTTAAGTGGATTGCTGCTGGTCGTGCGCTTTCCCATGCGAAAGAACTTGCGTCAAATGTCAGCGAAAATTCACACCGCCGCGTTCTGGAACTTCACAAACTTAAATACCGTGGTTTTTTCCACGGCGTTCTTGCCGACAAACCTGCGGCATTCTTCTTTGGAGTCAAAGACTTTTCGATTCCTACTGACGAAGCTGCAGCGCTATCTACTGCGGGAGAGGAACGGGGTGGGTGTCTAGTTACGTCTACACTCCACGCGCTTTCCGACAAATCGCTGCGCGAGGTTTGGGAGGCCGCTCAATGGCCGGTGGATTACCAAGACCCATTAGACCGCGGATTTTCGACAGAGGATCAAGGAAAGCTAGTCGTACTGTTTCGTGGGTTACATGAATTCTTAGAACATAACCAGCGTTGGCATTCAGCATCCGGCAAGCTTTTTCCTAGGGAGCGGAAATAATGCCCGCTAACACGGTGCTCAACCTGACTCGCTACGTCGGCGCTTCGCGCCTCGTAGCTCGCAGGTTAGCTTTGCGTTAGGTGGTTATAATGATAGGTAGAGATAAAAGAGGATATTTATGATTTCTAAGACATTACGAAATAAAATAATAGAGACTCTATCAATAGTGGCATATGAGAAGATCATTCTCTTTGGGTCTCAAGCAAGGGGAGATAATAGTAAACAAAGTGATATTGACCTGCTTATAATTTTAAAAAGAGATACATCTATTTCTGATAAGATTCGGTTATCTACACAGATCAGGAAAAATCTTGCAGAAAAAATGATTGATGCAGATATTTTAATAAAAGATAAAACGGATGTTGATTATCTAAGGGATAAAACCGGTAGTGTCGTGCGTAATGCTTTAATTGAGGGTGTTTCTTTATGAAAGATGAATATTTACAAAGATGGACTCTAAAGGCAGATAATGACTTAAAAGTTGCTGAACATGAATTTAGCTTTGACAAGGCTGAATGTGTTACTGAAGCAGTTTGCTTTCACTGTCAACAAGCCGTTGAAAAATATCTTAAAGCATATCTTGTTTTCTGGAAGATAGAATTCGGGAAAACGCACAATATAGAATATCTACTTGAATTATGCTCCAAACAGGAGGAAGAATTCCGCAAGATTGATGTTGGTAATCTAACTTTTTATGCTGTAGAAATTCGTTATCCTGATGATTATTATATACCCACTATAAGTGAAGCAAAAGAAAGCATAAAAATAGCAAAACAAGTTAAGGAATTTGTATTTAAAAAGATAAACAGTTAATAATTTTTGCCTAACAAATCCCTGCACTGGATTTTTACTCCGCTGGCGCTCCGCAAAAACCAGTGAGCTTGGTCGTTGGGCTTTTAAATTCAAAAAAATGGAAAAGGTGGACAAGTATATGTTTAAAAGGCGTATAAAAACGATAATTGTATCAATTCTGTTTATTTTGCTGTGCTGCATTACAGCAATAGAAGCAAAAACATTTAAAGTCGCAAGCTATAACCCGGAAAACCTTTTTGATTTTACCCTGTATGGAACGGAATACCCAGAGTATATTTGTGCTGGTTCACCGTGAATTGGAATTTTCAAAGGTAAAATAAGCTACGAAAGGATGGGGCTTTGCCCCAGACCCCAGGGTTTATTTTAGTATTTGAGATTATTAAAGATTCTTCCACGCTTCAAGGGATGTTCTTCGTTCATCCTGGCACTGATACAGGGTTTCTCCAAAGGCAATTACGCCCGCACACGGTGGTGTTTTGCCGGCAAAAGTACCATCTTCCAGTTTCTCATAGACGGCTTTGCGTATTGCATTATTTATATGTTCGATAAGCATCGAATCGTAGTGTGGATGCTTTTTCTATGTAATATGCCGCCTACAATCCTTTAAACATAGCGCTTGCTCGGCTATCAGACTTGTAATAGACTGGTTTCTGAGTAACGGTCCATCCACCTTTTGACTCTTGCTGGAGGGGAATCGGCACATTGCCTGGATAACCCTGACAGGGTATCGTCGCTTCTGGGGGTGGGCAAACTGTTACGTTTCCGGCGTAAACGGGGAGGAAATTTGGTTGCGGCTGTGCTGAGCTATGATATACTATTTCAATGTATAGGAATTTCAAAGTTGTAGAACGAAGCGATTGCTTCGTTGCTGGCGAAGTGGCACTTCGCCCTACATGGTTTCCGGAGAAATCTTGAACAAAGAGATAGAACAAAAATATCTGCAAGCGCTCAAAAAGGCGTCGGAAAAGATTAAAGACCTGAGTGAAAAGGTTGACGCGCTCAGGAGGAAGGAACCCATTGCGGTTATCGGGATGGGGTGCCGTTTTCCCGGCGGCGCGAATAACCCGGAGGCGTACTGGCATATCCTGGAGCAGGGCGTTGATACGATTAAAGAAATACCTCCTGACCGGTGGAATGCCGAATTGTTTTACGACGCCGACGCCACGGCGCCCGGTAAGGCATATTCGAAATATGGGGGGTTCCTTGACGAGGTCTCTACCTTCGACGGTAATTTTTTTGGCATATCTCCGGTAGAGGCGGAATCGCTTGACCCGCAGCAGCGCCTTTTGCTTGAGGTCAGTTGGGAGGCGCTGGAACACGCGGGGCTGGATACCCACGCCTTGAAAGGCTCCCGGACGGGCGTCTTTATAGGAATGGATAGTTACGATTATTCCCAGGCGCACCTGGGTTCCGGCGATCCGACGAAAATCAATGAATATTCCGTAACCGGCATTGCATTCAGCACGGCGACGGGCAGGCTTTCCTATACCTACGATTTCCGCGGTCCGTGCATGGCTATCGACACGGCTTGCTCCTCTTCGCTCACGGCATTGCACCTGGCCGTCCTCAGCCTGCAAAACAGGGAGTCGGACATGGCGCTTGCCGGTGGCGTTGACCTGATTCTCACGCCGGAATCCTACATCGGTTTCTCAAAACTAAATGCCCTTGCGGCGGACGGGCGGTGCAGACCCTTTGATAACGCGGCAAGCGGCTATACTAAGGGGGAAGGATGTGGGCTGGTTATACTCAAACGGCTTTCCGACGCGGAGAAGGATGGCGATACTATCCTCGCCGTTATGAAAGGCACCGCCGTTAATCAGGATGGCGAAAGCAGCGGGTTGACGGCGCCGAACGCCCTTGCCCAGAAGGAGGTCATCCTGAAGGCGCTTGAAAATGCCAGGGTACTCCCCGGTGACGTGGACTATATCGAGGCGCACGGAACGGGTACCCGCCTCGGCGACCCCATTGAGGCGCGCGCTTTGGGGATGGTGTTTAAGGGCAGGAAGGATAAAGTCCTCATTGGTTCCGTAAAGTCAAATGTCGGCCATTTGCAGGCGTCCGCGGGCGTCGCCAGCGTCATGAAGGTGATCCTGGCAATGCAACACGGCATGATCCCCAGAAGTTTACATTTCAACACACCAAGCGACCATATCCCCTGGAATGAAATACCCGTCCGTGTTTGCTCAAGCCTTACTCCCTGGCCCAAACGCGGCAAGCCCTTTATTGCGGGCGTCAGCTCATTCGGATTCAGCGGCACGAATGCGCACCTTATCCTGCAGGAAGCACCGCCACGGGAGAAGCATGCGGAGGAGGGGAAGCTGGATGCGCCGCTGCACCTGTTAACGTTGTCCGCCAAAAGTGAACCCGCGCTCAAGCAGCTTGCCGTGAAATACCGGGACTATTTGTCTCAAAATCCTTCTGTTAATACAGCCGACCTGTGCCATACCGCGAACGCGGGCAGGACTCATTTCCGCAACAGGCTTGCGCTATTGGGGGCGGATTCGGATGGTTTTGTTAAAACATTGTCGGAATTTGAAAAAGGCGTTTGCCCTCCGGGTTTGTACCAATCTGACGCCCTTGCCAATACCCGCAAGCTTCACCAGTCGGACGTCGTCTTCCTGTTCACGGGACAGGGCGCTCAATATGCGCGCATGGGCAGCGCGTTGTATGCGACGCAACCCGTTTTCAAGCAGGCGTTGGAGCAGTGCGATAGCATTCTGAAAGGACACGGGATATCCTTGCTTGACGTATTATATTATGGCAAGGCGGAAGATACCCTTATCCATCAAACCGTCTATGCCCAACCCGCCATTTTTTCTCTTGAATACGCATTGGCTGAGTTGTGGAAGTCCTGGGGGATCAAGCCGTCCCTAGCGCTTGGACACAGTGCCGGAGAGTACGTTGCCGCGTGCATTGCAGGGGTGTTCTCCCTTGAGGACGGATTGAGGCTTATCGCCGAACGGGGGAAGTTGATCCAGTCACTTCCTGAAAACGGCATGATGGCGGTGGTTTTTGGCGGGTATGAGAAGGCGCTGCACGCCATTCAACCTTACCATGACACGGTTTCCATTGCGGCGGTTAACGCACCGGAAAACGTGGTGATATCGGGTGAAAAGCAAGCGGTACGCGATATCTTGCCGGGTTTGGAGCGTGAGGGCGCGCGCCACCACATATTGCCCGTTTCCCATGCATTCCACTCGCCCCTGATGGAGCCGATGCTGGATAAATTCAGGCATATTGCCAGTGGGGTCAAATTTTCTCCCCCTAAAATTGCCCTTATTTCTAACGGAACGGGGAAGCGGGCGGATGGTTTGCAGATAACAACCGCCGATTACTGGGTCAGGCATATCCGTGAAACCGTCCGCTTTTGTGATTCCATAAAGACGGTGTGGGAAGAGGGACACGAAGTTTTTCTTGAGATAGGCCCCCACTCGGTACTTTCAGGGTTGGGCAAGCGGTGCATACCTGAAAAAAAGGGGTTGTGGCTCTCTTCCCTGGAGCGTGGAGAGGACGACTGGAAGCGGATGTTGTCCTGCTTATCACAGTTGTACGTGTATGGGACGGCGGTTGACTGGCAGGGATTTGGCAGGCCGTATCACCGGCGCAAGGTTGTGCTGCCGAATTATCCCTTCCAGCGCAAGCGGTATTGGAAAGACGCCGTTTCCGCTAAGGCGCACCTATTGGACCCGGCACACCGGAACGCCTGCAATGCCGCAGCGCCGGAAGAAAAACTAAAGGTTGCTTTGCAAGATACGGGAGAACCAACAAAACAAGAGAAGGCGCGATATATGGAAAAAAATGAATCAGCAAGAAAAGGACACCTTTCGTCCCTGCTGATAAATACGATACAGCGTATTTCAGGGATAGAGAACGTTGACGTTCATGAGAATTTATTTAAACTGGGACTGAGTTCCATAATGATCACGCAGTTGCGGCAAACCATTGAGAGTGATTATGACCTTGAGATACAGATGAGCCAGTTTTACGGCGAAACCGACACGGTTGACAAATTGGCCGCGTACATCTCCCAAAACAAGCCGGAGACGTCAGCGCCGCCGGCGCAGCCCACCCCCGCCGCTGCCCCATCTTTAGAGGCATTCGAGGCCGCCAGGGAAATGGTTTTATCTCACGTTCCCGATACGGGGGCTTCCCCGCTTGAAAACATTATTTACCAGCAAATCCAACTCATGTCGCAACAACTGGAGGCGGTGAAGGCTGGTTCCGGCGCTAAAACATCGTTGTTAAACGTGAAGCAGGAGAGGCTTGTTCCATCGCCTGTACCAGCGCCAGTGCGGCAGGTGTTAACGCCCGCCGCCGCCCCCGTGGAGGCCGGACGCCCGGTGTTGTGCAGCACGGGAACCGTACCGGGAAAGGTGGATAACCGGTATATGAAATTGACAAAGGATGAATTGACGGAACGACAGCAGGCTTACGTCGATGAGTTTATCAGGCTATACGTCCAGCGCACCGGAAAATCCAAAGACCTCATGCAAAAGAACCGTCCTTATTTTTCCGACTGGATAAATGCATTGGGGTTTCGCCTCTCGTTAAAGGAGATTACCTATCCCATTGTCTCCCACCGTTCAAACGGCTCGCATCTGTGGGATGTTGACGGAAATGAGTACATAGACATTGCAATCGGATACGGCGTAAACTACCTCGGACACCGGGTACCTTTTGTTGAAGAGGCCGTTGCAAATCAGTTGAAGGAAGGGTTTCAGCTTGGGCCGCAGTTTGACCTGACGGGCGAGGTGGCAGGGCTTATTTGCGAGTTGACGGGCGTGGAGCGGGTTGCCTTCTGTAATTCGGGGACGGAGGCCATCATGACCGCCCTGCGGATTGCCCGAACCGTGACGGGACGGGACAAAATCGTTATCTTTGAAAATTCTTACCATGGCACCTTTGACGGCGTCCTTGCCATTGCTACCGAACGCGGGACGATCCCCGCCTCTCCGGGCACCCCGCAAAAGATGGTGGATGACGTGCTGGTGCTGAAATACGGCAGTCAGGAAAGCCTGGAGATTATTAAGGCGCGTGGCAGGGAATTGGCCGCAATCCTTGTGGAGCCGGTACAGAGCCGTAATCCCGGTTTCCAGCCCGCGGCGTTTCTTCGGGAGCTGAGAGAGATCACCCGGAACTCAAAGACCACGTTGATCTTCGACGAAATTATCACCGGTTTTCGCCTCTGTCCCGGCGGCGCGCAGGCACACTACGGGATCAGGGCGGATATGGTGACGTACGGAAAGGTGATCGGCGGGGGCATGCCTATCGGCGTAATGGCGGGCACTGCCCGGTTCCTGGATGCGATTGACGGCGGTACGTGGAATTTCGGCGACGCATCGTTTCCTCAAAAGGGGGTGACCTTTTTTGGGGGGACGTTCTGCAAACACCCGCTAACCATGGCGGCAACGCTTGCAACGCTCAAACATCTGAAAAAGGAAGGCCCGGCGCTTCAGGAGTCCGTCAACCGGCGCACCGCGTATTTTGCACAAACGCTGAATACGTTTTTTGAACAACACCATGTCCCGCTCCGTATCAACTACTGCGCCTCGTTTTTCCGGTTTATGTCGTTTGGCGAATACGACGCCTCGTTGCAGCCACTCAGCCTCGATCTGTTATTCTACCGGATGATTTATCATGGCATTTATACGTGGGAGCGGCGTATATGTTTCTTCTCAACCGTGCATACCGATGCAGACGTGGAACGCGTCATACAGGTGGTGAAAGAAAGCGTTGAGGAACTGGTGCGGGAAGGTTTTTTTCCCGTTCCGCAGCCCCCGTCGCCTTTAAAAAAAAAGGAGGTAATTGAACGGACTCCGCTCAGCGAGGCACAAAGGCAACTGCTTGCGCTGAACGCGATCAACGACAAAGGCTCCCTCGCCTATAACCTTACGACGGCCATAAAAATGCTAGGCCGCCCTGACATGGAGCGTGTTCGCGCGTCGCTGGAAAAGGTGGTCGCCCGCCACGAAGCGCTGAGGACGCGCATGGAAGGGGACGCCCAGGAGATAGCGTCGTCACTGAAAATAAGCGTACCCCTTATCGAAGTCTCAGGCAAGGTGGGCGCGACGGAGTGGTTTTTGAAAGAATCGGGAATCCCCTTTGACCTGTCCGTGCCGCCCCTGTTTCGTGCCTCTGTGCTGAAAATAGCGGAAGACGGGTACCTCTTCGTCTTCGTCGCCCATCATACCATAACCGATGGTTTGTCGATGATTAACATCTTTAAGGAGTGGGCGTTTTTTTATACCGGCGGCGATCCTTCTCAACTGCCCCCTCCCATGCAATTCAGGGAATTCATAGATTGGCAACTCGGACAGCAGGATTCGGAAAAGATGGCGCGGCACGAATCGTTCTGGCTGAAAGAGTTAGAAGGGGAGATACCGGTGACAAACCTCCCCGCCGACCGTCCCTATCCGCCGGAAAAAACCTACAAGGGCGGGAAGCAGACCGTAGAGCTTGACAGGGAGACCTATCATGGACTCTGCAATCTCGGCAAGGAACATGGCTGCACCCTGTTTATGACCCTTATGTCGGTATATTCCATTTTACTCCACAGGCTGACCGGACAGGAAGAGTTGATCATCGGCATCCCCGTATCAGGACGCTCGAAAAAAGGAAGCGACTCCCTTGTCGGTTACTGCACTCACCTCTTGCCGATCAAGAGCGTTCTGAGGGGAGAACCGCAATTTACCGGCCATCTGAAAAGCATACGAGGGGCGCTCGCGCGCGCCTACGACCACCAGGACTACCCCTTTGCCCGGTTATTAACCAAGCTCGATTTGCCGAGAGACGTCAGGATGCCGCCCCTTGTTTCCACGCTATTTAACCTGGACAGGGCTGAGGCGCTTCCTGATATGCCGGGCGTTACGTTATCGTATTACCCGGAACCCGTTCACTACACCCACTATGATATGCATCTGAACGTCACGGAAACAGGGGAAAGGCTGGTAGCCGATATCATCTACAACACGGATATTTTTGAGGCTGGCACCATTGGGCGGATACAGGGGCAGTTCTGCACATTGATCAAGGAAATCCTGAAAGCCCCCGACCTTCCGGTTACAAGGATTCCACTCCTAACGGATGCTGAAAAGCAACTGCTCGTGGGGTGGAACCGAACGGAGACTGAGTATCCGAAAGACCGGACGATTGTTGACCTCTTTCAGGCGCAGGCAGAGAAAACGCCGGACGCCGTTGCGGTTATTTTTGAAGACCGGCAACTGAGCTATCGTGAGTTGAACGAGAATGCAAATCAGTTGGCGCATTACCTGATTACGCTTGGCGTGCGGGCAGAGACCCTGGTAGGCGTGTGTATGGAACGTTCACTGGAAATGGTGGTTGGCTTGTTAGGGATTTTAAAGGCGGGCGGGGCATATATGCCTCTCGACCCTGATTATCCTGCTGAGCGGCTGGCGTTCATGCTGGAGGACAGCCGGTCGCCGGTGTTGTTATGCCAAAGCCATCTCTGCGGCAAAATCCCCGCGCATCAGGCGAAGGTTGTTTGCATGGATAGCGGGTGGGAAGCGATTGCGGATTGTTCCGTGGCGAATCCTTCGCGGCAAAGCGGAACGGAGAACCTTGCATATCTGATTTACACCTCCGGCTCAACGGGCAGGCCAAAGGGCGTGCTGAATACCCACAGCGGGATATACAACCGCCTCTTGTGGATGCAGGATGCTTATCAACTCACGGACGCCGACAGGGTGTTACAAAAAACGCCGTTCAGTTTTGACGTTTCCGTGTGGGAGTTTTTCTGGCCGCTCATAACCGGCTGCAGGCTGGTTGTCGCCAGGCCGCAGGGGCATAAAGACGCGGCGTACCTGGTTGATTTGATCGCAAGGCAGCAGATTACCACCCTCCATTTTGTGCCTTCCATGCTCAGGGCGTTTCTGGACGTTGCCGGATTGGAAAAATGTTCTGCCTTGAAACGGATGTTTTGCAGCGGAGAGGCGTTGCCGCCGGACCTGGTGGAGCGGTACTATCGCCATTTCAACGCTGAATCACTGCACAACCTTTATGGGCCGACGGAGGCCGCCGTGGACGTGTCGTCATGGTGCTGCAAGCCCGGCAGCCATAGCATTCCCATCGGCAAGCCCATTGCAAACACACAACTGTACGTTTTAGACAAATACCTCCAGCCGGTTCCGGTTGGAGTTACCGGTGAATTGCATATCGGCGGCGCGCAGATTGCCCGTGGGTACCTCAACCGCCCGGAACTTACGGCGGAAAGATTCATTGAAGCGGAGGTACTTGGCAAACGCATGCGCCTCTATAAAACAGGTGATATTTCCCGTTGGCTTCCTGATGGGAACCTGGAATACCTGGGACGCATGGACCACCAGGTCAAGCTCCGTGGATTTCGTATTGAGTTGGGGGAGATAGAGGCGACGCTTACCCAACACGAGGCGGTACGTGAGGCCGTTGTGGCGCTTCGCAATAAGGAGGACAATCCTGGTTTGGCTGCTTATGTTGTCCTGAAGCAGTCTGACGCCGGTACGGTAAGCGCTATCCGCGACTGGGTCAAGTCCCGGCTGCCCGACTACATGGCGCCCTCCAGCTTTACCGTGCTTGAGAAATTGCCCTTGACCCAGAGCGGCAAGCTAGACCGAAACGCCCTGCCTGCGCCCGATTCCACGGCGCCGGCGGAAACACACGAATCCCCGCGGACGGATACCGAACGGCTGGTGGTTGAGGCGTGGGAAGAGGTTCTCAAGCGTCAGGGCATTGGTATCCATGACAATTTTTTTGCATTAGGCGGCGATTCCATAAAGGCCATCCTCATCGTTTCCCGGTTGAACCGGGAGGGCTTGAAATTAAACGTCCGGCAGGTGTATGACAACCCCACCGTTGCCCAACTGGCCTCCGGGGCTACAAAGACGGGACGCCTTCCCTGTCAACTGGCCGTCTCCGGCGAGGTGCCTCTGACGGCAATCCAGGCAAGGTTTTTCAGTTGTCATCGGGGGCGGCAGCGCCAATTCTGTCTGGCCGTGCTGCTTGGTTCGAACGGAAACATGGATGAGCAGATCATGTCCGGCGTATTTGAACACCTACAGATACACCACGATGCGCTCCGGATGCGCTACCATTTTCAAGGAGAAAAGGTCATCCAGGAAAACAGGGACGCCGGCTCCCTCTCCCGCCTGGATGTGGTTGATTTACGGGGAGAGGCAAACGCCCTTGAAAAACTGGAGGGGCATTGCTCCAGGGTATCCGGTTCACTATACCCGGAGCAAGGCCCCTTAGTGAAGGCCGTCCTGTTTAAGATGGATGGCGATGACCGGCTTTTTATCGTTGCCCACCACCTGGTTGTTGACGGCGTATCATGGCGCATCCTGCTTGAGGACGTTGCCGGCGCTTACAGGCAGCGGATGCAGGGGAAGAAGATTGAACTGCCGCTCAAGACGGAATCGTTCAAACTATGGGCTGAAAAAATCCGGGAGTATTGCAATAGTGAATCCCTGCTCAAGGAAAAAACCTATTGGAAGACGTTGGAAACCTTTGGTGGAAAAGCCATTCCCGTGGATTTTCACAGCCCAACCAACCTCTGCGGGGATCAGGCCGCCTTGTCCTGCAAGCTAACAAAGGAAAGCACCGATGCGTTTTTGACAAAGGTAAACCATGCCTACCATACCGAAGCGAGCGACGTCCTGCTTACCGCCCTCATCCGCGCAACCAACAATTTATATGGTGAGAAGTCGCTCCTGATAGACCTGGAAGGGCACGGGCGGGAGACGCCGCCTGCATTTACAAACGAAAATAAAGTGGAGGGCTTTGACGTTACGAGGACGGTCGGATGGTTTACCAGTGTATATCCGGTACTGTTATCCCTGCCTGACTCCGAAGATATCGGCGCACACGTCAAACATATCAAGGAGACGCTGAGGAAGATACCCAACAAGGGATTTGGATATGGCATAGTAAAGTACCTCACGGCGCCGGAAAACAAGAAAGATATTTCATTTCAAACATCTCCGCAAATCATCTTTAATTACCTGGGAAGTTTTGACGGGGCGATAGGCGGCGGGATTTTCAAATCGGTGCGTGAATTCACAAAAAACACCATACATCCGGAACTGGAACGCACCCACGCGCTCGATATCGAAGGAAGAATTATCGAAGGAATGCTGGAACTGTCCATCGCCTGCAATACCAGGTCATACAAGCCGCAGACCGTGGAAAAACTCCTGCAAACGTTCCGGGATGAGCTTCAGTCAATCATCGCCCATTGCGCCGCCAGAAAAATCACCGAACTTACCCCGTCTGATTTGACGTACAAGGCGCTGTCGCAGCAAGAATTGAACACGATTCTTTCGGATTACGGCATTGAGAAGGAAAACCTGAAGGATATCTACCCGCTCTCTACCATGCAGGAAGGGATGTTGTACCATGCCGTGTATGACAAGAATCCTGAAACATTTTTTGAGCAGTTCACCTTTTCCATCCAGGGAAACCTTAACGTCGCTATTTTTGAAACGTGCTGGAATGAACGGTTTAAGCGGTACGATATTTTTCGCACCATTTTTGCGCATAAAGGGCTGGAGCGTCCTTTGCAAGTCGTACTGAGGGAACAGCGGGTGGATTTTGTCTATGAAGACGTCAGCTCACTTCCCGGTGACCTCCAACAGACGCACATTGAAAAATACGAGGCGGAAAACCGCAGGAGGGGTTTCGATCTGAGCCGTGACGTGCTGATGCGTATCCGCGTCTTCAAACGCGGGGAGGCGTCGTATACGGTCGTCTGGAGCTACCACCACATCCTGTTGGACGGCTGGAGCGCGGCGATTATCATCAAAGAGTTGTTCCAGGCTTACGAGGCCATACAAAAAGGCATTTTCCCCCGCTTAAAGCCGGTTACGCCATACAGCCGGTATATCGAATGGCTGGAGCGTGCCGATAAGAGGCAGGCAAAGAATTACTGGGAACGATACGTAAGCGGTTATGACCGCGTTGCAACCCTGCCGAAGGATAAAGGGCAGGGTCTCTCCGGCCATGCATATAAGCTGAGTTCTCTGTTGTTTGAGATACCGGAGCGGCTGACCGGCGAGTTTCAAACCCTGGCGACGGCAAATCACGTTTCCCTGAACGCAGTTGTTCAAAGCGTCTGGGGGCTGTTGCTCTGTAAGTATAACAACACCGGTGACGTGGTACTTGGCTCCGTCGTTTCCGGGCGTCCCGCCGGCCTACAGGACGTGGAAAATATGGTGGGACTGTTCCTCAATACCATACCCGTCAGAATTGTTGCGAGGCCGGAGGCGTTTTTCCGGGACATAATCAAACGCGTGCAGAAAAGCGCCCTGGAGGGCGAGGCGTTTCACTATTACCCCCTTGCGGATATCCAGTCGTTTAGCGCGCTGAAACAGGCATTAATTGATACGGTTGTCGTTTTTGAAAACTATCCCTTTTCCGAAGAGTTGAAAAAAATCGGCGAGCTTTTTGACGTAGGATTTTCCATTGGGACGGTGAAGGAGTTTGAGCAAACAAACTATAACTGTGTCCTTGAGGTGTATCCCGGGAAAAACCTTGTTTTCGAACTAAACTACAACGGCGCGGTTTACCGGGAACCGTTGATGAATCAGATAAAGGAACATTTTCTCAGGGTACTGGAATCCGTGACTCAGAAGCCGGAGATAACCATTCGCGACGTCAAGGCGCTGTTGATGAGTGAGGAAGAAAAAAAAGAGCAGGAGCGTTTTCTCCGGTTAACCACAAAGATCGATGACAACTTTTAATAAGGGCTATCCATGTGCGGCATAACGGGCATGTATAATATGGACGGCAGGGGCGGTATCGACCGTGGCCTGCTGGAATGTATGGCGCAAACGCTGGCGCATCGCGGGCCGGATGATTCGGGATATTACGTAAAGGACAATCTCGGCTTCGGCTTCAGGAGGCTCTCCATTATTGATTTGTCCACGGGCAGCCAGCCCATGTACAACGAAGACAAGACCCTTGTGTCCGTATGCAACGGCGAGATATACAACTACCAGGAACTGCGCCAGACCTTGCTGGAAAAGGGACACCGGCTCTATACAAAATGCGACGTAGAGGTGTTGGTTCACCTCTACGAAGAATATGGACGCGATTTCATACAGAAGCTCAACGGACAGTTTGCCTTTGCCCTCTACGACGGCAACCGCAGGGAACTGTTGCTTGCGAGAGACCAGGCGGGCATTGCGCCGCTGTTTTATACCACGACGGATAAAACCTTCCTCTTTGCCTCGGAAATAAAGGCAATCCTGAAATATCCCGGCATAAAGCGGGAAGTGGATATGACGGGGCTTGACCAGGTGTTTTCCTTTCCCGGCGTAGTCAGCCCGCGGACCATGTTCAAGGGTATACGGAGTTTGAAGCCGGGACATTACCTGACCGTAAAAGAGGAACACGTAACGGCAACGGAATACTGGGATCTCAACTATCCCATTGACGCCGAAATGGAGTACAACAAACCTGAATCGTATTATACGGAGAAGCTTGACGAGTTGCTGTGCCGGTCGGTGAAATACCGGCTCATTGCGGACGTCCCCGTGGGTTTTTACCTGAGCGGGGGGCTAGATTCCTCGCTCATTGCGGCGCTCATCCATCACATTTATCCGAACGAAAAAAGGCATTCCTTTTCCATCGGCTTTTCGGAAAGTGAAATTGACGAGCGGCGGTATCAAAGGCTGGTATCGCAGCATGTGAATTCCATACACCATGAAATACTGTTTGAATGGAACGATATAAGCCATAGGTTTAGAGACATGATATACCACGCGGAGTCGCCCTTAAAAGAGACCTACAACACCTGCTCGCTTGCCCTCTCCGAGGCGGTGCGAAGGAATGGCCTCAAGGTGATCCTGACAGGTGAAGGCGCCGACGAACTGTTTGCCGGTTATATCGGATACCGGTTTGATGAAAAAAGGGGCGAATTCGGTTATGATGCGGACGACGTCTCCCGGGCGCTTGAAGAGCAGGAAAGCGAGAAGCTTTGGGGCGACCGGAACTTCTTTTATGAAATACGGCAACATGACTTGAGGGAAACCAAGATGGCGCTCTATTCTGAAGGGGTAAAAAGGGTTTTCCATGAGTTCGACAGCGTCAGAGACGGCCTTCTGGATAAGGCTAAACTGCGGGGCAGGCACCCCATCCACAAACGTTCGTACCTGGATTTTAAGCTGCGCCTTTCCGACCATTTGCTCTCCGACCACGGCGACCGCGTCGCCTACGCAAACTCTGTTGAAGCGCGTTACCCGTTTTTAGATATCAATTTGTTGGAATTTGCAAAAACGGTCCCGCCCCACCTTAAATTGAACGGGCTGGTAGAAAAATACCTTATCAAAAAGATGGCGGAAAAGTACCTGCCCGGACAAATCATCAAGAGGGAAAAATTCGGCTTTGTCGCGCCGGGCAGCACCTATCTGATAAAACGCAACATTACGTGGCTGGACGATATCCTGTCCTACGACAGGATAAAAAGGCAGGGGTACTTTGACCCGGACGTCATTGAACGCCTGAAAAAGCGGTATACCTCAAACCATTTCACCTTAAACCTGCCTTTTGAAAATGATTTGTTGATGATCGTCATAACCTTCGGTGTGTTTCTGGAGGTCTTCGGGATGCCGGATTTTTCACAAAGCGATTCACTATGAAAGAGAAAATACTAGGGATTTTAGGCGGCATGGGACCTCTGGCTTCCACCGGGTTTCTGAAAACCATCTATGAACAGAATCTTGGCGGCGGGCCGGAACAGAACTACCCGGACGTCATATTGCATTCTATCTCATCAGTCCCCGACAGATCGGCGTCTTTTGCAGGCAACCGGGAAGATGAATTGTTTGAGAGGTTGTATAAGAATTTAAAAACGCTGAACGATACCAACGTATCAAAGATCGTTATCTGCTGCATCACTTCACACTATTATCTTCCCCGGCTTCCCCCGGAAATATCGGCCAAGATCATCTCCCTCATTGACGTAATAATCGGGTCCCTTATGGCAACAAAACGTCCCGCGCTGTTACTGGCCACGTCGGGGACATATCAAAAAGAATTATTTTTCACCCCGGCGCACCGGAAGGCGAAAGAATACATCCTTATTCCTGACGATACCGACAAGGCGCACATACACAAGATCATTTACGATAAACTAAAACCCGGCAAAAACACCGCGTCGGTTTATCCTGAAATAAAGGAACTGCTGAAGAAATACGGGACGGACACGTTTATAGCCGGTTGCACGGAATTCCACAACCTCGTTGCCTATTTACTGTCACAGGGCATTAATGATATTTCCTTCATTGATCCGCTTCTTATCATCGCAAAAAATCTAAAAGCCATCATGGGTGATAATTTCAAACAGTCATGAAAAACATTTCACCGCAAAGGGGAAGGATATTGACGATGAACGTGGATTTTATGCAGCGGCAATGGTTTCCCGTTCCCAAGCCGGATCGTGCGTAGGGACACGGCGCCCGTGTCCCAGTGCGTATAAAAAAGTTGCGATAGGAACAGTATCCAAGTGAAACGGGAAGATTTGTAACTACTCAGGTGTTTAGACTGAAGGTTAAAAGCTTTTGCCTTTCGGAAATATTGTGTAATTATATACGATTTAGCCTTCAGCCTATCTGCCTGAGTAGTGACGTAATGTTCCGTTGGGACAAATTATCGGTAGAAATAGCAAGGACATGCAACCATAAAGCGCCGTAGGCATGAAATATTCAAAACCCAATGGTTTTTCTACGAATATGTCGTTCC